>JAYSKH010000177.1:0-9843 GCA_043726505.1 Undibacterium sp.
CAGAACACGGCGGCGGCAAAGGCCACAGCCAGATACACGGCAAGGGCCGCTCATCCGATAACAATGCTCATCGTCTGCTTTTTGACAACGGCGCAACAACCAACCACTACGCAGAGCCGGGAGGCTCACAGCCGGGTCAAAAATAGACCAAAAAACGACAAAAACAGGACTGATTCAAATACCGGCACTTCCCGCCAACACTACCACACTGCAGCGGCTATCTTAAACCTGCCAAATCGATAGACCTACCACGTACCGGTAGATGCACCAGTCCCTCACGCCAATTACCAGCCCAACTTAATGAGCAGCGGCGCCGTCCTGCTTGGGCTTGAACTGCTTATCGCTGATCCGGAACTTAGTCCGCCTGTCGCCCATCAGTTCACGCAGCCCCTTGATGCTCAGGTCGCTGATTTCGTGCATGCGTATCAGCAGGGAAGCGCCCACCGGCAAGCGGCGATGCCTGATTTTACTGACAACCGGAGGTGCTACTTCCAGTGCCCTGGACAGAGCCGCATCATTTTTCAGGTGCAGTTGCTTGATCAGCGTATCCAGCAGATGGTTAGGATCGTACTTGATGTCATCAGAATCAAGATCCATCAATGTTGTCATAATTGCCTCGCTATATGTCGATGTTTACTCTTGGATAAAAATCGTTGATTTGGCTTGGTACTGCTGTATCAACGTTTTTATTGTATATGCAATATTGCAATTTACTAAGTTCCGATTACGGAACATTGTTAGAGAATGTAAAATTAACCAGAACAATGTTTAGGTGGCCTAACGCACCGATAAAACGGGGCAGAGCTTTATCACAGGCCGCTCTTCCCATAGTCAGAGGCTATTCCGGCTAAATATATTATTCGGATAGTCTTGCTTTACAGATAAGTTACACAAAGCTTACATGTGTTAACTGAAGTTGCCATTGTTTTATTCCCTTTGCTCGCTAAAATGATTAATTTAGCAACAAATAAACAACAGTTTCTATGGTGAATGTTGCTCCAGAAGCGTACTCATCTAGTAATGTAGACAATACTGGGAGCCTTGGGTTCCATCATCCCGTGCCGATTTTCTGCCCGCGTCGATTCACTCCAGCGGCATTGGCGCATCAATCTTGCATTCATTAAGCACAAAAAAAGAACGCAGTTGTCGCACGCCCGGCAGCTTTAACAGCGTCTTCGCATGCATGCGGCTGAACGCATCCACATCCTTCACGCGCATCTTCAGCAGGTAATCAAACTCGCCGGCGAGCAGCAGGCATTCCGATATCTGCGCCACTTTCGCCACTTCCTGTTCAAAGTTCTTGAACAGCTCCGGCGTGGACCTGTCCAGCACCACGCCCACGCAGACCAGCACCGGGTAGCCGAGTTGCGCGTAGTTCAGCCGCGCATGCGTGCCGGTGATCAGGCCTGCTTCATGCAGCCGCTTGGTGCGCGTCCAGCATGCGGTGGAGCTGATGCCGGCCTTCGCAGCCAGGTCGGCATTTGACATGCGGCCATCCGCCTGCAGCAGCTTCAACAGCTTGCGGTCAATCTTGTCTATGGAATTGGAAGAATCTTCTGTTTTCATTGTAAATTCCGGAAAATTGGTTCTAAAGATTGGCTAATGTGGGGACAGCATACCTTAATTGGTGCATAAATAAGAAGCCTATTCGCGGCAATGTTTTCTATAATTTTTCTGTCGTTTCAGTATCTATTTCAGTCTCTGTTTCAGTCTCTGTTTCAGCTATTTGTCCCTTATTTGCCTCTTATTTGCCCCTTATTTATTTCAGATCACATCCACACCACAGGAGCTGCCATGCTGTCGTTAGAATCTTTTTTCCCTCGCACCAAACTCGGTTTCTTTCCTTCGCCCATCCACCGCTGCGAGCGCCTGTCGGCAGAACTCGGCGTCAGCGTCTATGCCAAGCGCGATGATGTTTCTTCCGGCCTGGCCTATGGCGGCAACAAGGTGCGCAAGCTGGAATGGCTGGCGGCGGATGCCATTGCCCAGGGCTGCGACACGCTGGTGTCCATAGGCGGCGTGCAGTCCAACCACACGCGGCAGGTAACGGCGGTAGCGGCCGTGCTGGGTTTGCAGGCCTACACGGTGCAGGAAACCTGGGCCGAGTGGGAAGATCCGGTCTACGACAAGGTGGGCAATATCCTGCTCACGCGCATCATGGGCGGCCACCCGATACTGGCCGGTTATGGCTACTCCACCACGGCCAAAGACACGTGGGAAAACGCGATGGAGGCAGTGCGCGCCAGAGGCGGCAAGCCTTACGCGATTCCAGCAGGCGCGTCCGACCATCCGCTGGGCGGCCTGGGGTATGCCAACTTTGCCGATGAAGTGGCCGCGCAGGAAAAAGAGATGGGCGTGTTCTTCGACACCATCATCGTTGCCACCTGCACCGGCTCCACGCAGGCAGGCATGGTGGTCGGCTTTGCGCACCAGGATAAAAAACGCCGCATCATCGGCATCGACACCGCAGACGATGCCGCGATGACGCGCCGCGCCGTCAGCAAGATCGCGCACAGCACGGTAGAGCAGATCCGCGCCAGAGGCGGCAGTGCAACCGATGTGCAGGAAAGTGATATCGAGATCAATGCAGACTTCAGTGCCCCCGGCTATGGCCTGCCCAGCGAATCCACCATCGCTGCAATACGCAAGGCGGCTGAGCTGGAAGCAATGATCACCGATCCGGTGTATGAAGGAAAATCGATGGATGGCCTGATCCAGCTGGCGCTGCGCAAAGATATTCCAGCGGGTTCCAATGTGCTGTACGTGCACCTTGGCGGCGCACCGGCGGTGAACGCCTACTACAAGGCCTTTGAAGACAAATCCAACCTGAAGACGCTAGCCAGGGCAGCGCGTTACGAGGAATAAAGCGTAGCGGGAGGGCAGGCGGTGCACGTTACTCCAACGGCAGACGGAAATCGTCTTTGATGGCTTTCAGCGAAAAAGACGATTCTATCGATGTCACGCCCGGCAGCATGCGCAGTTTGGCGCTGACAAACTGCCCGTACTCCGTGAGATTGCGGGCAACAACGCACAGCATGAAGTCGGTGCCGCCGGATACGTTATGGCACCACACAACCTCCGGGATCTGCAGCACCTGCTGTTCAAACGCCGCCTGCAATTGTGGCTGGTGGCTGGAAAAACGGATGTTGACGAAGGCAGTTACTTCATAGCCGAGTTTGGACTTGTCGAGCACGGCGCCGTAACCACGGATGACGCCCGATTCTTCCAGCGCCTTCACGCGGCGCCAGGCAGGGGCTTCCGCCATGTTAAGGCTCTTCGCCAGTGCGGCATTGGAGGCGCGGCCATCCTGTTGCAGGGCTCTGAGCAGTTGCAGGTCTTTTTTGTCCATGATGGTGATGGGCTGTGTTTTGGGTAAGATTCTTACCCGATTATGCTATTTTTGGGTAAATTTGGAAAGCACATTACTTTGGTTGAAGATTAATATTTCAGCACCATCCATCAACCATAGGGCCGAAAAAATGAATACCGCACACACATCTGCTGCGAACAGCCAGGCAGCCGCGCAGACGCCGGGCTTTGCCACGACCGCCATTCACCACGGCTATTCCGCCAGCGGTCACCAGGGCGCGCTCAATCCTCCTATCTACTGGTCATCCACGTATGCGTTTGAATCAGCAGAGCAGGGTGCCGCGCGTTTTGCCGGCGAAGAACCGGGCATGATTTATTCACGTGTGACCAATCCCACCGTGCAGTTGCTGGAGCAGCGGCTGGCGGCGCTGGAAGGCGGCGAGGCGGGCCTGGCCTTCGGCTCCGGCATGGGCGCCATCTGTTCGCTGATCTGGACACTGCTGCGCCCCGGCGACGAACTGCTGGTAGACCTGACGCTGTACGGCTGCACGCACGCGCTGGTGCACCACTACCTGCCGGATTTCGGCATCGTCACCAGGGTCGCGGACTTTACGCAGCCCGAACAAGTGGCAGCGCAGCTCAGCAGCAAGACGCGGCTGGTGCTGTTTGAAACACCCGCCAATCCCAATATGCGGCTGGCCGACATTGCGGCCATCAGCAAGATCGTACGCGCGCACAGCACCGCGCTGATCGCCGTCGACAATACCTATTGCACGCCCTACCTGCAAAAGCCGCTGGCGCTAGGCGCCGACATCGTTGCCCATTCGCTGACCAAATACCTGAACGGCCATGGCGATGTCATTGCCGGCGCACTGATAGGCTCGGCCGAATTGATGACCCGGCTACGCTTTGAAGGGCTGAAGGAGCTGACAGGCGCGTGCATGTCGCCGATGGATGCCTACCTGGTGCTGCGCGGCCTCAAGACACTGCCGGTGCGCATGGACAAACACTGCCACAGCGCGCAGATCATTGCGCAATATCTGGAAGAGCACGCACAGGTCAGTGCCGTGTATTACCCCGGCTTGGCCTCGCACCCGCAGCATGCACTGGCTGCGCGGCAAATGAGCCAGCCGGGCGGCATGATCGCGTTTGAACTGCGGGGCGGCATGGAAGCCGGCAAGAAGTTCATCAACGCATTGCAACTGGTCACCAGGGCCGTCAGCCTCGGCGATGCAGAAAGCCTGGCCCAGCATCCGGCCAGCATGACGCATGCGCCTTACACGCCGGAAGAAAGGGAGAAACACCTGATCAGCGACGGGCTGGTGCGGCTATCCGTTGGACTGGAAGACGTGGCCGACCTGCTGGCAGATATTGAGCAGGCGCTGGCAAAGTCGGCTGAATGAAGGGCAATGCGTGAGTAAGGAATAGCGACTCGCCGAAGAAGCCGCTTTTCACCGCAATGTGAAGAGCGGACTACAATCGTAAAAGAAGCCGCCCTGGAAGGCGGAAATTCTCTGGCTCCGGCCGGAGCGAAAGAAACCATTTCAGCGTGTTATACAAATACGCAGGAAGCTAAGAGGCTGTTGCGAAATTATTCTGGCCAGGCGTCGCTGACGAAGACAGTGCTTTAGCACGGCTAGGGCACGGCTAGGAAGCGCAACAACGCCAGGGTAATTCGCAACAGCCCCAAAGGACAAGTATGGATGCGCAATCAACACCCGACATCGACCCAGAAGAAACCGCTGAATGGCGCGAAGCCTTCCAGTCCCTGGTCAGCACGCACGGCGCCGGCCGCGCCCGGCAGATACTGGATGAGCTGGCCGTCCTCGCGCGCAACCACCGCATAGGCTGGCAGCCGCCGCTGGAAACGCCGTATGTGAATACCATCGCCGTGGAGAGCCAACCGGCTTTTCCGGGAGACCTGGCGACCGAAGAACGGCTGGCCTCGCTGATGCGCTGGAACGCGCTGGCGATGGTCGTACGTGCCAACCAGGCATATGGCGAGCTGGGCGGCCATGTCGCCAGCTATGCCAGCGCAGCGGACTTGTTTGAGGTCGGTTTCAATCACTTTTTCCATGCCCGTGACGATAGTGCGGGCCACGGCGGCGACCTGGTGTTCTTCCAGCCGCACAGCGCCCCTGGCGTGTATGCGCGGGCTTTTCTGGAAGGGCGGCTCAGCGAGGCAGACCTGGCCTTTTACCGGCAAGAGCTGACTGCACCGGCTGCCGGTGCAACGGGCCTCAGCAGTTATCCGCATCCTTATCTGATGCCGGATTTCTGGCAGTTCCCCACCGGTTCCATGGGCATAGGGCCGATCAGCTCCATCTACCATGCGCGTTTCATGCGCTACCTGACACACCGTAACTTGCTCGACTGTTCGCGGCGCAAGGTGTGGGGCGTATTTGGTGACGGCGAAATGGATGAGCCTGAATCAATGAGTGCGCTGACGCTGGCCGCGCGCGAAGGGCTGGACAATATGGTGTGGGTCGTCAACTGCAACCTGCAAAGGCTGGACGGCCCGGTGCGCGGCAATGGCCGCATCATTGATGAACTGGAAAAACTGTTTGCCGGCGCCGGCTGGAATGTCATCAAACTGCTGTGGGGTTCCGACTGGGACGGCCTGTTCGCGCGCGACCTCACCGGCGCGCTGACAAAAGCCTTCGCCGACACCGTGGACGGCCAGATGCAGACCTTTGCCGCCAAAGACGGTCGCTACAACCGCGACAATTTCTTTGGCCAGAATGAAGAGCTAGCACGGCTGGCGCAAGGCATGACGGATGAACAGATAGACCGGCTGCGGCGCGGTGGCCATGATCTGGTGAAGATCCATGCGGCCTACCACGCAGCGGCGCAGCACCGCGGCCAGCCCACGGTGATTCTGGCGCACACCAAGAAAGGCTACGGCATGGGCAGCTCCGGCCAGGGCAAGATGACCACGCATAGCCAGAAAAAATTTGATGCCGCCGACCTGCTGGAGTTCCGCAACCGCTTCAACCTGCCGCTCAGCGATGAGCAGGCGACATCACTGAGCTTTTACAAGCCCGATGCGGCCAGCCCGGAAATGCAGTACATGCACCGGCAGCGCAGCCAGCTGGGCGGCTACCTGCCGCAACGGAACAGCCAGTGCGATACGCTTGCGGTGCCGGCCTTGCCTGCGTATGCACAGTTTGCGGTGGCTGCCGACGGCAAGGAGATGAGCACGACGATGGCTTTTGTACGCATGCTTGGCAGCTTGCTGAAAGATGCCACGCTGGGCCCGCGCATCGTGCCCATCGTTGCCGATGAGGCGCGCACCTTCGGCATGGCCAATCTGTTCAAGCAGGTCGGCATCTATTCCAGCGTGGGCCAGCGTTACGCGCCGGAAGACATAGGCTCGGTGCTCAGTTACCGCGAAGCGCTGGATGGGCAGATACTGGAAGAAGGTATCTCGGAAGCGGGTGCCATCGCCAGCTGGACAGCGGCCGCTACCAGCTACAGCGTGCACGGTTTGGCGACGCTGCCTTTTTATATCTATTATTCAATGTTCGGCTTCCAGCGCGTCGGCGACCAGATCTGGGCGGCGGCAGACCAGCGCCCGCGCGGTTTTCTGATAGGCGCTACATCCGGCCGCACCACGCTGGGTGGCGAGGGCTTGCAGCATCAGGATGGCACCAGCCACCTGATCGCCGCCACCATCCCCAACTGCAAAGCCTATGACCCCGCTTTTGCCGGCGAGCTGGCCGTCATCATCGACCATGGCATGCGCGACATGCTGGAACGGCAGAAGGATGTGTTCTACTACGTCACCGTCGTGAATGAAAATGTCGCCCAGCCTTCGTTGCCGGAAGCGGCGCATGAAGGCGTGATCAGGGGCATGTACCGCTTCCGACGCTCTGCGTCCCTTGCAAGCCGTCGCGTGCAGTTGCTGGGCGCGGGCGCCATTCTGGGCGAGGTCATACGCGCGGCGGAGTTGCTGGAGTCGCAGGGCATCGCCGCCGACATCTGGAGCGTGACCAGCTTCAGTGAACTGGCGCGCGATGGCGTAGCCTGTGAAACCGCATGGAGACATGGCGAAACAAAAGAGTGCCAGCCTTACCTGACGCAGCAACTGGCGGCGACGGCCGGCCCCATTGTGATCGCTACCGATTACGTGCGCGCGGTGCCAGAGCAGGTGCGCGCCTTTTTACCGCCGGGCCGGCAGTGCATCACGCTGGGCACCGATGGTTTTGGCCGCAGCGATACGCGTGCTGCGCTGCGCCGGCATTTTGAAGTGGATGCGCAAGCGATAGCACAGGCCGCCATCAAATGTCTGGATGAGCGGCATGCCAACGATGCAAGGGCAACGCAGCATAGCCTCAGCGAACTATCGTCGCTGGGCACCATGTAATTAGTTCTGAGCCCGGCGGAGCGTGCATGGCGCCCCGCCGGGGTTTCTCCTCAAGCCTCCGCTTTTTCTCATCTCCCTCATTTCTTTTCCGCATGCCGGAATAAAAGCCGCCGCATCCTCGTATACGTCAGTACGGGCCGGCTGGCGACGTTGTGTGCGCTGTTGCGTACGTTGTTGCGTATTTTTTCGCCGCCGGAGACCGCACGATCACGCAAGGTGTCTGCCGACACGGGTCGTCCTGCGCCTGCGCCATTCAACGAGGAAAGTTCATGCACATACCATCACCATTCACCCAGCGCAAAGCTGTCACAGCGGCCTTCACTGCGACGATTATTGCAACGTTGATCGCCGGGCTGGCAGCCTGCGGCGGCAGCAATGAAGCGCCGTCCGCTGGCCCTGTCGTTGCGCCGCCAACTGCACCTGAAGTGCTCAAGGTCACGCTGACCGGCGAGCAGGAAGCGCCGAAGGTCATTGCTTCCGCAGCCAACGCCAAGGCCACGCTGACGCTGGACCGCAGCACCCGCACCATCAGCGGCAGCATCGTCGTGGACGGCCTCGTGCCCACACTAGCGCATATCCATGCCGGCGACCCCGGCATTGCCGGCCCTGTGATTTTCCCGATGACGATTTCCGGTAACACCGCCACGCTTGCGCCTACCGTGCTGACTGCCGACCAGTTGACGACGCTGGATGCCGGCGGCTTCTATTACAACGTACACAGCGCTGCCAATCCCGGCGGAGAAATCCGTGGCCAGATCGGCCGTGAGGTGTTCGTTGCCCACATGACCGGTTCGCAGCAGACTACGGCAGTGGAGAGCGCCGCCAGCGGCGATGCGCGCCTGGTGATCAATCCCGTCACCGGCGCAGTCAGCGGCGACATCACGATGCAGAATATTTCAGCAACGGCGGCACACGTGCATACAGGCGTATTCGGCACGGATGGTGCGATCCTGATCCCTATGGATGACAAGGGCGATCATGCGCATTTCAGCATACCGGCCGGCACGGTGATGAAGCCGGCGGATATTGATACGCTGCGCGCAGGCGGCATGTATTTTAATGCGCACACTACGGCGCACACTGCCGGTGAAATCCGCGGCCAGATCGGCCGCAGGGTGTTGCTGGCGGCGGCTTCCGGCGGCCATGAGGTTCCGAGCAATGCTTCTGCCGCCACCGGCAAGGGCTTTGTGCTGTACAACGCAGAAAACCGCACTGTGCAGGGCAAACTGAGCCTGACCGGCATCAACGCCACCATCGCGCATATCCACCAGGCGGCCGCCGGCATCAGCGGCGCCGTCATCGTGCCGCTGACGCAGGCTGCAGGCACCAACGACTGGCTGGTATCGGCTACCGCACCGGCGCTGACAGTGGACCAGGCGCAATCATTGCTGACCGAAGGTCTGTATTACAACGCGCATTCAGCCGGCTTTCCCAATGGCGAGATTCGCGGCCAGATTGTGGCAGCGACGGATGACGCGTCTCCTGTACTGCATATTGTTTCACCGGCGCCCGGTGTTTCCGTGGCGCGTGGTGAAGGCATACCTGGCACCGGCAGTTTCAACGGCACCGGTTTTTCGATCAACCTGGAGATGATCACCCGCGACGCCATTGGCATCGGTGCGCAGGAGAGCCTGAACATCCGCAATACCGCATTGCTGGGCCAGGCCAACCCTAATATGCCAACGCTGGTCGTGACTTTTGATGCAGACCTGATCAAACCTGACGGCACCATCATCCCCAAGGGTACCAATCTGGCATCGTTGTTCAATATCGCTGGTTCCGATGATACGGCAGGCCCCGGCATTACCTTGTGGTCTGGTTGGCATGTGCTGGAGTCCTTCCGCGAGGAAACGACAGCGGTGACGATCACCGCCAGCATCACCGACAAATCCGGCCGCACCGCTACCGACCATGTCACGTACAGCCTGCTGCCCGGCCATGTGTCCGGCCAGTTTCTGACGCCACTGGCGAGCGGTATTGCCGGCGACGGTATCGATGATGCCAATGGCCCTGTTGTGACGATGATTGCGCCAAGGCCGTCTTCCAGCGTTGCCACCGGCCCGCTGACAGGTTTGCCGACGCCACCTGCCAATGCCTCGCTGATCTTTGTGCAGGTGTCGGCGCTGGACAAGGCCGGCGCAGGTATTGCTGTCAATGAGAACGGCGAC
>JAYSKH010000178.1:0-8343 GCA_043726505.1 Undibacterium sp.
ATGCGGGAAGCATCAGCGGCACCAGCAGGCACGCCAGCAATACGAATAGCGTATTGCCCAGCAAGATGGGCATGGACAGCAGCCAGTAATGCGCTGCATTCAATTTATACAAGTGGTTCCAGGTGCGCGCGTTAGGCCCACTTCTACCGACTTCGTTCAGCATCGCCGACATTGTCGTACGGCCAAAACTGGCGACGTGCAGCAGCAGCTGCATCAGCTGGCCGAACACCTTGAGGCTATTGCTGATGCCTCCATGCGACAGGTCGGACCAGAACATCTCATGGATATGCACCGTATGCGCAACGCCGCCACGCTCGAAGTGGGCGTCCAGCCTCACTGTTGAATATTCAGATTGATAATCGCTGCCGTCAGCCAGCAACGATTCCGTATAAGCGACATTCAGGTCGGCGGCATTTTGGGAGGTACCGGCTTGCTGTTTCTTGAAGCGGGAACCGGAACCGGCAACCAGCGCGCGCATGCCGGCTTCAGGTTTTTCGCCAGGCTGCTGCTGATTATGCAGACAGGGAATCAAGCCTATAGTGTCGACGGCAATATTGAGCTGTACGTGGGAAAAAGACCGGTATTCGGCAGGGTTGACGCTTTGCAGCTGGCACGAGATCAGTTCTACGGTTTCCCCGCACTGATGCTCGCCTACTCCGTGCACGCCGATGACGGCGATTTTTCTGGACGCGGCGGCGCCCTGCTGATCCTGCGGAGCTTGCTGCATTTTGTCTCCCCTCTGTTCATCAGCAACCGGAGCTGAAACGGAAAAAGATATGGTTTTTATATTTATTTTTTAGCAATGCTATCATCCCCTTGAAATTCTGGGCTGGAAAAACAAAAAACGTCAGGCAGAACGGCGCAAAACTCACGCCTTTGTTGTTTTTGCGCGGACTCCTGATCGCCGTGATGCTTGCGGCACTTTACGCGCCCCATCAAGCACCGCTAATGTATTTCTCATCAGCCAAGGCCTCGCATACAATAGCGTCTTTGTTTTGCACTCACTGCAGCAGAATGGGCGCAGCGCAGGTAATTGATCATTTAAGAAAATAGAAATATGTCTGAAAACCAGAAGCACACTCCTATGATGCAGCAATATCTTGGCATCAAGGCGGATCACCCTGAAACTTTGGTGTTCTACCGCATGGGGGATTTCTATGAACTGTTTTACGAAGATGCGGAAAAAGTATCGCGCATCCTTGGCATTACGCTGACGCAGCGCGGCAGTTCTGCCGGTGTGCCGATCAAGATGGCAGGTGTGCCTTTCCATTCGCTGGAGCCTTATCTGGCCAAGCTAGTCAAACTAGGCGAATCCGCGGCCATCTGCGAACAGATCGGCGATCCGGCCACCAGCAAGGGCCCGGTGGAGCGCAAGGTCATGCGCGTGATCACGCCCGGCACGCTGACCGATACTGACCTGCTGCCGGCCAAATCCGAGCGCCCGCTGCTGTCGCTGTGCATGCTGCAGCAGCGCAAAACCGTGACGGTTGGCCTGGCATGGCTGTCGCTAGCGAGCGGCGCGTTAAAACTGATGGAATTTTCTACCGATGAAAAATCCGTCGCCAGCCGTTTGCAACAGGAACTGGAGCGTATTTCTCCTGCGGAGATATTGCTGTCGGCTGGAACCCGCCTGCTGGATGAACACTATGCGCTGCTGCCGGGAAAATTCTCGGAAGTGCCGGACTGGCATTTCGATGTCAAGCAAGGCCAGAAACTGCTGCAGGACCAGTTGGCCACCTCCTCGCTGACCGGTTTCGGCGCTGAGGCGATGAGCGCCTCGCTGGGCGCATCCGGCGCCTTGCTGCGCTATGCGGAATCCACGCAGGGCCGCGGCCTGAAGCACATCAATACGCTGACAGTAGAAACCGAGAATGAGTTCATCGGCCTGGATACCGCTACCCGCCGCAACCTGGAACTGACCGAAACCATACGTGGCCAGGAGTCTCCCACCCTGTTTTCGCTGCTGGACCACTGCCGTACCGCGATGGGCTCACGCCTGCTGCGCCACTGGCTGCATCACGCCAAACGCGATCAGGCTATCGCCCGCGCAAGGCACGATGCGATCAAGGCGCTGATCCAGGCTGACTCCACCGCAGGCCTGTCGACGACGCTGACATCGGTGCCGGACATAGAAAGGATCACGACCCGTATCGCGCTGCAATCAGCGCGGCCACGCGACCTGTCCGGCCTGCGCGACGGCTTGCAGCACCTGCCCACTGTGCGTTCTTATGTAGAGATGTGCATCGCCGACAACCAGACCAGCCTGTTGACCGGCATACTGGGCGACCTCGCGACGCCGGCAGAATGCCTGGATCTGCTGGAGCGCGGCCTGATGCTGCAGCCGGCGACGATGATACGCGACGGCGGCGTTATCGCTCTGGGCTTTGATGCGGAACTGGATGAACTGCGCGCACTGTCTGAAAACGCCGGCCAGTTCCTGATTGATCTGGAAACCTCGGAACGCGCCCGCACCGGCATCGCCAACCTGCGCGTGGAATATAACAAGGTGCACGGCTTCTACATCGAGGTGACCAACGGCCAGACCGACAAGGTGCCCGACAACTATCGCCGCCGCCAGACACTGAAAAACGCAGAGCGCTATATCACACCCGAGCTGAAGGCCTTTGAAGACAAGGCGCTGTCGGCGCAGGAGCGCGCACTGGTGCGCGAGAAAATGCTGTACGAAAAAATACTGCAGGATCTGCTGCCGCACATCAGCACACTGCAGGCCATTGCGCACGCGATTGCGCAACTGGACACATTGGTCAGCCTGGCAGACCACGCGACCCGCAATAGCTGGTGCGCGCCGCAACTGGTGGCGGAACCTATACTGCAGATCCTGCAGGGCCGCCACCCTGTTGTAGAAAACCAGATAGAACGCTTCATCGCCAACGATTGCAATTTTTCCGCCGAGCGCAAGCTGCTGCTGATCACCGGCCCCAACATGGGCGGTAAATCGACGTTCATGCGCCAGGTGGCGCTGATTACGCTGCTCGCCTATGTCGGCAGCTATGTGCCAGCCACGCAGGCCTGTATAGGCCCAATAGACCGCATCTTTACCCGCATAGGCGCAGCAGATGATCTGGCGGGCGGACGCTCTACCTTCATGGTGGAAATGACGGAATCCGCGGCCATCCTGAACGGCGCCACCGAACATTCGCTGGTGCTGATGGATGAAGTGGGCCGCGGCACGTCCACATTCGACGGGCTGGCGCTGGCTTGGGCCATTGCACGCCACCTGATCCAGGCATCGAAAAGCTATACGCTGTTTGCCACCCACTATTTTGAACTGACGCAGTTGCCGGACGTACATCCAACGGCGGAAAACGTGCACCTGTCAGCCATCGAGCACAAGGAAAATATCGTCTTCCTGCATGCAGTTCAACCGGGGCCTGCATCGCAGAGCTACGGCTTGCAGGTGGCGCAGCTGGCGGGCATTCCGCAGATTGTCATACGCTCCGCCAGGAAGCATCTGGCGGATCTGGAAACGCATTCACTGCAAACCACACCGCAGTTCGACCTGTTTTCCGCCAACACGGCAGCGGCGCCCGAAGCCGAGCCGGAAGCCTATGCCGCTGTGCCCGCAGAGTCGCCGGTGCTGGACGCCATCGACGCCATCGACCCTGATGCGATGACGCCGCGTGAAGCGCTGGAAGCCTTATACCGTTTGAAGGATCTGGCAAAGGCAATATAGACGCCAAAGGCCGTCACTGCCTTCTTAAAAAGCAAAAACCGCAGAGGCCACCCCCTGCGGTTTTTTTATTTTTCGCCTTCAGCCGCGCAGCCCTTGAGGGCAACGCCGGCTTTAATCAATGCAGCGGATGGCTACGATATTCGTCGGCCGCACCATCATCGTCTTCGTCATCATGCCCGTGGCCATGTGCGCCATGCACGTGTTCATGCGCGATTTCTTCGGCAGTTGCTTCGCGCACGTCAGTCACCGCCAGCGTAAAGCGCAATGCCATACCGGCTAAAGGATGGTTGCCGTCCAACACGACCTTGTCGTCGGCAATATCGGTTACGGTAAAGATGATGGAATCATCTTCTTCTTCGCCGTCGGGCATACCTTCAAACTGCATGCCGACTTCCAGCGGATTCGGCAGGCGGTTACGCGGCTCTACCTTGACCAGTTCAGCATCGTATTCGCCGAATGCATCGTCAGGCTCTACCTGTATCGTTGTCTTGAAACCGACTTCCTTGCCGTCCAGCGCTTCCTCTATCTTGGGCAGCGTGTTTTCGTAGCCGCCATGCAGGTACACCATGGGTTCGCGGCTTTCTTCGATCAGATTGTCTTGGGCATCCGACAGTTTATAGTCCACGGTCACGACTGTATTTTTGACAATCTTCATCATAATTCCTTAAAAATAATATGCACCGAGATTATACCCGCGCTCGCTATATAGGATTCAAGATTCATAACAGTAATCCGCGCACATGTAAGCATGCATATGAGCACGGCATATGAGCACTGCATATAGCCACACACCAGCAGCGTGCTTATAATGCGAGCATGAAAAAATTATCTCAAGCATTGCCGCTGCTGGGCGGCATCACGCCAGAACAATTCTTCAGTGAATACTGGCACAAGAAACCCCTGCTGATACGCCAGGCCATTCCGGACTTTGCGCCCTTACTGGACAAAGCCGAACTGTTCGGACTTGCAGCACAGGAAGATGCCGAATCGCGGCTGATCAGTTTCTTCGGCAAGCACTGGGAAATGCGAAACGGGCCCTTCGACCAGCTGCCGGTCAAGGAAAAGAAGGACTGGACGCTGCTGGTGCAGGGCGTCAACCTGCATCATGAGAAGGCGGATGCCTTGCTGCGCCAGTTCCGCTTCATTCCCGACGCCCGCCTGGACGACCTGATGATCAGCTATGCCGCCGATGGCGGCGGTGTGGGCCCGCATTTTGATTCGTACGACGTATTCCTGCTGCAGGCGCATGGCCAGCGTCGCTGGAAGATCAGTGCGCAAAAAGACCTGTCACTGGTCGAAGGCATGCCACTGAAGATCCTGCGCAACTTCAAGGCCGAACAGGAGTTCGTGCTGGAACCAGGCGACATGTTGTATCTGCCGCCGCATTACGCGCATGACGGCGTTGCCGTAGGAGAATGCATGACTTACTCAATAGGCTTCCGCGCACCCTCTTATCAGGAGTTGGGCGAGGCTTTCCTGCACTTTATGTCTGACACGATAGAATTGCCCGGCCGCTATGCCGATCCGGATCTGAAACCCGCAGCGAATCCTGCTGAAATCAGCACGGCCATGCTGGACGATATTACGGATCAATTGGCAAAAATCAAGTTCAGTGATGAAGACATGACGATCTTCCTCGGCGAATACCTTTCCGAGCCAAAACGCAGTGTGGTCTTCAACGGCCCGGACAATCCATTGACGCCGAAGCGCTTCACGCAGGCGGCCATCAAAAACGGCGTTTCCCTATCTCTGGCCACACAGATGCTTTACAAAGGGAAACATGTGTTCATCAACGGCGAGTCGTTTGCCATCGGCAGAGAAGACAAAGTTGCCATTTTAAAACTTGCAAATGACCGGGAACTGGATGGCAATGCCGTGAAGGAAGCTTCTGAAGATGTGCAAGAAGCCTTGTGCACTTGGTATGAAGATGGCTGGGTGCAACTGAAAGCGAATTAAAAACCGGCGAAAAGCCTGAAATAAAGCAGGGCCTATCCTTTTTTTGAGGAAATATTTGTGCAATGCATCAAAGATTGATTTATTTCCACTCAAAAACTATTTTCCTTGGCAAAAAATGCACAAATTAAGCACAAAAGTGCATCTTTATCTATTCCGCCACTGGAAAAATCATTATAATTCTGGGTTAGGAAACTTTCGTAGGGGCCGCCTTTCCTTTTTGGAATCAAGCCCTCGAATAAACCTATAGAGCGATAATTACCGGTAATTATTCATCGCAAAATTTTGATCTTATTTTTTGATCTATTTATTGAAAGTACAAACATGAAAAAATCACTCTTGCTCGTTTCCCTGTTGGCAATCGCTTTGGCTGCTTGCGGCAAAAAAGAAGATGCACCAGCAGCAGCGCCAGCAGCTTCTGCAGTAGCTCCTACACCAGCACCAGCAGCTGCTCCAGCTTCTGACGCAGCAGTTGCAGCACCAGCTTCCGATGCAGCAGCAATGCCAGCATCCCCAGCAGCTGATGCAGCAGCAGCTTCTGCTTCCAAGTAATTTTTTTATTGCTTGAAAAAAGCCGACTCTTGGGTCGGCTTTTTTTATGCGCGCAAAGCTTTGCGCTGCACTATATTGGTACCAGACTACATTCACTTCTGCCCCAGCTATTCTCCTACAGCATCTTCCAGCCAAATCCCTGAAGCTGGCTAGCAATTTCAATCTCTATCAACTCACCTTGCAGCACATCCGCCATGCGCTTTTCCACCAGTTCGGGAAGATTGTTCTGCTTGCTCAGGTGCGCCGCGATGACCAGCTTCAGCCTGGACCGGTCCACCTCCCTTAGTATTTGTTCGGCTATCGCATTTGACAAATGCCCATGCGGCCCGGCAATGCGCTGCTTCAGTGAGTAAGGGTAGCTGGAATTAGCGAGCATGTCGCTGTCATGGTTCCACTCCAGCACCAGCGCATCACAGGCTGACAGCGCCGACACTATCCTGTCAGTCTTATGACCGACATCAGTCAACACACCGAGCTTGCAGCGTTCGCTGCTGATGCAGTATTGCAGCGGTTCACGCGCGTCATGCGGCACCGTATACGGCAGCACCGTCAGTCCGGCCACCTGAAAGGCTTCGTCGTCCCTGCAAAAGCGCACATCGACGCCATCGCTGTCCGCACGAGCGGCCTGGTAGGTACCATAGCTCAGCCATACCGGCGCGCCGTAGCGGCGCGCAAACTTAAAAACGCCGCGGATATGGTCGCCGTGCTCATGTGTGACGAGTATGCCGGCCACCTCTGCCGGCAGCACATCCAGCCGGGCAAGCCGCTTCTCGGCTTCCTTGACGCTAAAGCCGCAATCGAGCATGACAATGCCGCGCCGCTGCTCTGCCGATGCGGAGGAGACCAGTAGCGAATTGCCTTCGCTGCCGCTGCCGAGACTTGCAAATTTCAAAGGATGGAACCGCTAGAGAATAAACAAAGAGATAAAACTGGTGCGGACCAGAACGGCCCGCACCGGAAGGACTAGCTTACTTCAATTGCTCGCTGATCAGCTGCAGAATTTTCTCAGCAGTGGCCGAAGAGTCCGGCTTGCCGTCGTTGTTCTGCACGGTAACCTTGCTGGTGTCGCCGGCAGCATCCGCGATGAATACGCGATATTTCAGAGCCGTATTGTTCTTGTCGCTGGAACCCCACCATGAGGTCAGCTTGGAGAAGAAGCCCTCGCTTGCACCCTTGGTCTTGGCATCGATATCCTGATCGATGTAGCGGACGAAATACAGGCCTTTGGAGCGATCCCTGTCTTCCACCGTAAAGCCTACGCGGTCCAGCGCCAGGCCTACACGGCGCCATGAGCGGTCAAAGCCCTCGTCGACTTCCACATAATTGCCAGCGGCATTCTTGATCAGCTTGGCGCGGGCCTTAACTACAGCCGGCGAGTTGACAGCTGCTTTTGCCTGCACTGCGTCAGAACCCAGACGCACCATCAGGCGCGACAGGAATTCTGCTTCCAGGCCAGGATCGTTAGGACGCGGGGTCCATACGGTCTGGTCTTTTTGCGAGCCGGTCAGCACCTCTTCAGCGCCACGGTGGCTGATGTAGATATCCACTTCGCCGTTAGGTGCGCGTTCGATACGGGTGCGGAATTTATCGCGGGTGCCGGTCGAATACAGCGAGTCCAGTACCTTGCCCAGTGTATTGCGGATAATATCCTGAGGGATCTTCGCGCGGTCTTCCGCCCAGTCGGTTTCCATGACGCCGGCTTCCTGCGATTCGCTATTGATCAGGAAACCCAGCTCTTGCCAGAAATCCTTGATCTGCGGCCACAGCACTTCAGGCGACTGCTTGACAACCAGCCAGCGCTGCGTACCTTCTCGTTCTATATGCATGTCCTGCACCTGGCTAGGCGCGACAGCGGCGGTGCCTGCTGGCACTGCGCCCGGCTTCTTGCTGGCAGCCTGCTGCAGGTTGAACGTGGATGCCGTTGCGCTATTCTGGTTTTCCGGAAGCGCAAAGCGGCTATCGCGGCGGATCTGCGTCAAATCAGGCGGGACCTCCAGGGAAGTAGTTGGCGCTTTGCTAGCACTTTTGTAGTCGATACGGTCTGGATCGAGAAGATTGCTGATGGAACTACAGCCAGTGAGGCCGGCCAGCGCCAGTACCCCGATAATTCCATTTTTAGCAACAAAGCTTTTTGCCATGTGAAA
>JAYSKH010000179.1:0-18175 GCA_043726505.1 Undibacterium sp.
CTGCTGCATTGCACCGTCCATTTCCAGCCCCATTCCCGGAATGCCGCACGGCAAACCCGCCGGGGTCCGCTGTATACAGTTAACCGACCAGCTTCAATGCGCAATTTTCGGCCAGCCAGAACGCCCTGCCTGCTGCGGCGGCCTGTCTGCCAGCGCCGAGATGTGCGGCACCGAGCGTGAGTACGCACTTCAATGGCTGGGCTCGCTGGAAGAATTCACACGCCCTAAAAGCAACTGCTGATGCACTCCTGACACGGTTGCCGTAGCAATTCGTCATGTTTCCGCGCGCATCCTAAGACAGAAAAGTTATATATTGTTAGACCTGTTGCCGCCGAGATACAGTGGAGGCTTTCCCCTAATTTTATTCGGCGAAGTCGGGAGCATAATTGATATAAAGCAATTAGGAGAGCTCCATGTCTGACTTACCCGAAATAGAACCGAACCCGCTGGGATATGACCCTAACAGGCTGCTGGACGCGCTGATAGCGCAACTGAAACTCAAAAACGATGCTGCGCTGGCAAGAGCGCTGGAAGTGGCTCCGCCTATCATCAGCAAGATACGTCACCGCACGATGCCGGTCGGCGCATCGATGCTGATACGCATGAACGAAATCAGCGGCCTGGACATCGGCCAGCTGCGCTACCTCATGGGCGACAGGCGCGGCAAGTTCCGCATCAGCGACAAGCAATTCAAACCCAAAGACAAGCTGTAGCCAAGCTGTAGGATTTCGGCAGCCCACTGCGCGGCTGCTTCCTTGCTGCCTGCGGTTACCTGTGTTCTTACCCGCTGTTTTATCCGCTGTTTTGCCTCTAGCCTGCCAGACTTCGCCGCGCCCATAAAACAAGCGCACGTCCGCCGCCACGTGACGGCGCTTGCTATTTCCGCCACCAAAAATCATCACGGGCACCGGTGCTCGTGGTAACCTTCGTGCCGGTCAAACGCTTTCAATTCTTAATAAAACAGCACCTATGGAACTTCTCCTCGCCGCAAAAGTCATCATCATGGGCATCGTGGAAGGCCTGACCGAATTCCTGCCTATTTCCTCCACCGGCCACCTGATCCTGGCGGGTAGCCTGCTGAATTTCACCGGCGAAAAAATGAAGGTCTTCGAGATCGTCATCCAGGCCGGCGCCATTTTTGCCGTCTGCTGGGAATACCGGAAAAAAATCGCGGCCGTGCTGGCCGGCTTGACGCACGATCCCAAGGCACGCAAGTTCGCCATTAACGTGATAATCGCCTTTTTGCCGGCGGCGGTGCTGGGTTTGCTGTTCAGTAAGAAAATCAAGCAATACCTGTTTGCGCCGGTGCCGGTGGCGCTTGCCTTCATCATCGGCGGCGTCATCATCCTGTGGGTGGAGCGCAAGCAGCGTAACGCGGGTGAAGGTGCAGCGGCGCCGGCACAGGTCAATGCCGTGGAAGACATGTCGGCAGTCGATGCACTGAAGATTGGCCTGGCGCAGGCGTTTGCGCTGATCCCCGGCACCAGCCGTTCCGGCGCAACCATCATAGGCGGCATGATCTTTGGCCTGTCACGCAAGGCGGCCACCGAGTTTTCTTTTTTCCTGGCCATCCCCACGCTGCTCGGCGCTACCGTATACTCGCTATATAAAGAGCGCGCGCTGCTGTCGGCGGCGGACTTGCCGATGTTTGGGCTGGGTACGGTCGCGGCTTTTATCTCAGCATTTTTCTGCGTACGCTGGCTGCTGCGCTACATCAGTTCGCACGACTTTACCGCGTTTGCGTGGTACCGCATCGTGTTTGGCCTGATGATCCTGGTAACGGCCTACACCGGTGTGATCACCTGGGCGGACTGACAAGAATTACGGAAGCAAGTGTGGACATAGTAGAAGCAAAAGCAGAAGCAAGCCAGGGCGCCAGCCTGGAAGATGGCGCGCTGCATTTATTGCAGACCGTTTTCGGTTATCCGTCTTTCCGCGACCAGCAGGCGCGCATCGTCGAGCATGTAGCCGGCGGCGGCGATGCACTGGTGCTGATGCCAACCGGCGGCGGTAAATCACTGTGCTACCAGATACCGGCATTGCTGCGGCGAGGGGTCGGCATTGTCGTCTCGCCATTGATTGCTTTGATGCAGGATCAGGTCGATGCACTGGCCGAGGTTGGCGTGCGCGCCGCCTTCCTGAATTCCACACAATCCTTTGACGAAGCAATGCGCATAGAAAGGATGATGCGCAACAGCGAACTGGATCTGGTCTACATCGCGCCAGAACGGCTAATGACACAGCGCTGCCTGGATCTGCTGGAAGCCACAGACCTGGCCTTGTTTGCAATTGATGAAGCGCACTGCGTATCGCAATGGGGCCATGATTTCCGTCCGGAATACATCAAGCTGTCCATCCTGCATGAGCGCTTCCCGCATGTGCCGCGCATTGCGCTGACGGCGACTGCCGACCAGCAAACCCGCGAAGAAATTATCCACCGGCTGCAGCTGGAACAAGCCCTGCAGTTCGTTTCTTCGTTTGACCGCCCCAACATCCGCTACCAGATCGTTGAAAAAGCCAATGCCCGCAAACAGGTGCTGGACTTTATCGAAGCGCAGCACAAGAATGACGCCGGCATCGTGTACTGCCTGTCACGCAAAAAGGTGGAAGAAACCGCCGAGTTCCTCAATGAAAGCGGGCTCACCGCGCTGCCTTACCACGCCGGCATGGACTTTGCGACGCGCAGCAAGAACCAGTCGCGTTTCCTGCGTGAAGAAGGCATCGTCATGGTGGCTACCATTGCTTTCGGCATGGGCATAGACAAACCGGATGTGCGTTTTGTCGCCCATCTGGATCTGCCCAAAAGCATAGAGGGTTATTACCAGGAAACCGGCCGCGCCGGCCGCGATGGCGCTTCCGCCAATGCGTGGATGGCGTACGGCCTGCAGGATGTCGTGCAACAGCGCCGCATGATAGACGAATCCGAAGCCAATGAAACCTTCAAGCGCGTACAAGGCATCAAGCTGGATGCAATGCTGGGCCTGTGCGAAACGCTAAACTGCCGGCGCGTCCACATCCTTGATTATTTTGGCCAGCAGGCCGGGCCTTGCGGCAACTGCGATACCTGCCTGAACCCGCCAAGCTCGTTTGATGGCAGTGTTGCAGCGCAGAAGATACTGTCCACCGTATACCGCGTGGACCAGCGTTTTGCCGCCGGCCACGTCATTGACATCCTGCGCGGCATAGACACCGACCGCGTCAAGCAATGGCGGCACGACCAGCTTTCCACCTACGGCATAGGCTCCGACAAGAGCGAGGCGGAATGGCGCGCGCTGGTGCGCCAGCTGATCGCGCTGGGCCTGATCTCGGTCGATTACGAATCCTACAGCTCGCTGAAGCTGACCGACAGTTCCCGTGGCGTGTTGCGCGGCGAGCAGAAGGTACAGCTGCGGCAATATCAGAAGCCGCAAAAAGCCGTCAAACACAAACGCCAGTCCGCCAAGGACTACGCAGAAACCAGCCTGTCCGACAGCGAACAGGCCATTTTCGACAAACTGCGCTGGTGGCGCGTGGAAACTGCGCGCAAGCACAATGTGCCGGCCTATGTGATCTTCCACGACTCAACGATGCGCGAGATTGCCAAGGCACACCCGTCTTCGCTGGACGACCTGCGCGGCGTGTCCGGCGTCGGCGAGAAAAAGCTGGAAACCTATGGCGAAGAAATCGTCGCCCTGATCTCGGAATTTGCTTAACGAGGAGCGACGCATGTCCCGCACCGAACGCCTGCTGGATCTGATGCAACTGCTGCGCACGCACCGCTATCCCGTTACCGGCACAGCACTGGCGTCCGAACTCGGCATCAGCGTGCGCAGCCTGTACCGCGACATCGCCACACTGCAAAGCCAGGGCGCAAAAATTGAAGGCGAGCCAGGCCTGGGTTATGTGCTGCGCCCCGGCTTTACGCTGCCGCCGCTGATGTTTTCTGAAGAAGAAATCGAAGCCATCGTGCTGGGCTCGCGCTGGGTCGCGGAGCGCACCGATGCGCGCCTGAGCCGCGCCGCCAACGACGCGCTGGCAAAAATCGCCGCCGTGCTACCGGCCGAACTGCGGCATGATCTGGATTCTTCCGGCCTGCTGGTTGCTCCGTCTTACGGGCTGGAGGTCAATGATGAGCAGATGGCCCAAGTGCGCCACGCAATACGCGCCGAACGCAAGCTGGAGCTCAGCTACCGCGACCTGAAAGAAGAAATCAGCCAGCGCATCATCTGGCCCTGCGCGCTGGCCTTTTTTGACCAGGTGCGCATGATCGTCGCCTGGTGCGAACTGCGCCAAAGCTTCCGCCATTTCCGCGTAGACCGCATCACTGGGCTGACGGTCAGCGAGAGCCGCTATCCGCGCCGCCGCCAGGCACTGCTAAAAGAATGGCGCCAGGAAATGAATATCCAGAACTGGCCCTGACAAGTATCCGACAGCAGTGGCCTTGATGTAACAGCCGGGGTACACTGGTATAGTTTTGGGGCGTAAGCCTTGCAGTAGCATTGCAGCAACCTGATCCCGTTCTTCCCGTCCGCATCGCATTTCGCCTGCCCGGCCTATAAGGAGTCCGCATGTCGCAAGAACTGTCACCCCACCCCGCCATCCCCCGCCCCGCCGACGAAGCTGCCCGCCTGGAAGCGCTGCGCCGTTACTCGCTGCTGGACAGCGGCACCGATGCCGATTTTGACTTCCTGGCCGAGATGGCAGCATTCATCTGCGAAGTGCCGTATGCATTCATCACACTGGTAGACGCGGAACGCGTATGGGTCAAATCCTCATTCGGACGTCAGGCGCAGCAATTGCCGCGCGACGAAGAATACTGCTCGTGGTCGATACTGGAAGACGTCAGCCTGCACATCCCCAACCTGAGCGCCGATGCGCGTACTGCCTACCTGCCGCTGACAATAGGCGAACCGCACTACCTGATGTATTGCGGCGCCAACCTGATCACGTCCGACGGCTACCGCATCGGTACGCTGTGCGTGATGGATACCCAGATGCGCGCACTGAGTGGCCAGCAAGTGAAAATGCTGAAGCGGCTGGCCGCACAGGTAATGGCACTGATAGAACTACGCGCCAAGGACAGGGAACTCAGCGCGGCGCTATCCGTAATGCAAAAGCTGGCCACCTACGATGATCTGACCGGCCTGCTGAACCGCCGCGCCCTGCTGGCCCGCCTGCAGGAAGAAGTAGAACGCGCGCGCCGCATCGTGCACCCGATCAGCGTCATCATGCTGGACCTGGACCACTTCAAGCAGATCAATGACACCCACGGCCACCTGGCGGGTGACGTGGTGCTGCACGGCGTCGGCAAATTCATGAAAGAAAAGCTGCGCGTGACCGACAGCGCGGGCCGCTACGGCGGCGAAGAGTTATGTCTGATCCTGCCCGGCACGACGCTGGAAGATGCCGCTGTAGTTGCCGAGAAGCTGCGCCAGGCGCTGGCCGCAATCTCGTTTGCGACATCCGCCGGCAGCATCGGCGTATCGGCCAGTTTCGGCGTCGTCTCCGGCCAGCCCGGCCCCGACCTCAGCGCCGAAGCCTTGCTGGACGCCGCCGACAGCGCGATGTACCGTGCCAAGGAAAAAGGGCGCGACCGTGTCGAGGCAGGCCAGGAAGTATAAATAGAAAAGAAAAGACGCCCCGCCCGCATTGCGCGGCACATTGCTGGGCAACCTACGGACCACACTACTGACAAAAACTGACATCTCCGCACGTGACAATGCGTTCACCGGGCGCAATCCAGCGCCAAGGGAACACTCACCAAGGAGATGTCATGCCTCATCCCAACTTCATTTTGCTGTACGTAGACAATCCACAAAACAGCGCGCAGTTCTATGCGCCGCTGCTGGACAAGCAACCGATGGAATCCTCACCCGGCTTTGTCATGTTTGCGCTGGATTCCGGCGTCATGCTGGGTCTGTGGTCCAAACATACGGTAGAACCCGCAGCCCCCAAAATACCCTTAGGCGGTAGCGGTGAGCTGGCATTTGCTGTAGCAGACGCTGCAGCGGTAAAAGCGCTTTACGCAGACTGGCAGCAGCGCGGCATCCAAATACTGCAGCAACCCGTGAACGTGGATTTTGGCTTTACCTTTACCGCCGTAGACCCGGACGGCCACCGCCTGCGCGTGTTCGCCCCTTATGATCCGGCGCTATAGACTTCACAGCGAAT
Organism: Undibacterium sp.; assembly: GCA_043726505.1. Classification (GTDB taxonomy): domain Bacteria; phylum Pseudomonadota; class Gammaproteobacteria; order Burkholderiales; family Burkholderiaceae_D; genus Undibacterium. The sequence goes on from JAYSKH010000179.1 coordinate 6,151, forward strand.
GTTGGCCGTAAAAAAACCGCGATGCAACGATCGCGGTTTTTAGCGATGCCCGCAGCAAGGCAGGCTACGGGTACGGTCAGCGCTTGCTGAACACCAGATCCCATACGCCATGGCCCAGTCGAAGGCCGCGGTTTTCAAACTTGGTCACCGGACGATAATCCGGCCGTGCCGCATAGCCTTCGGCCGTATTTTGCAACGCCGGTTCCGCACCCAGCACTTCCAGCATCTGCTGCGCATACTCTTCCCAGTCGGTCGCACAATGCAGGTAGCCGCCCGGCGCAATTCTTGACGCCAGCAATGCCACCAACGGCCCCTGGATCAGGCGCCGCTTGTTATGCCGTGCCTTGTGCCAAGGGTCAGGAAAAAACACATGCACGCCCGCCAGCGACGCCGGCGCAATCATATGCGTCAGCACTTCAAACGCGTCATGCTGTATCAGCCGCAGGTTCTGCAAGCCATTTTCATCAATCAGCTTCAGCAGGCTGCCGACACCCGGCGTATGCACTTCCACGCCAATGAAATTCTTGTCCTGCATGCCGCCGGCAATCTTGGCCGTGGTCTCACCCATGCCGAAACCGATTTCCAGAATGGTAGGTGCAGTACGGCCAAACGGCGCCGCCAGATCCAGTGCTTCCTTTTGGTAAGGAATGCAAAACTGCGGCCCCAGCGTCTCTATCGCCCTACCCTGCGCAATGGACAAACGCCCTGCACGCGTCACAAAACTGCGGATGCGGTGCTCGGTAGGATCATAAAACAGGGGTTTGGCGCTATCGGCCGGTTTGTTATCAGACATGCTAGAAAATAAGAGTAAAACGAATTCCGATGGCGGAATATCAAAGGATAAGTGGTTAAATTTTGCTGCGGAAACGGAAGAATTGAATCAATTCAAGGTTTTATGCGTTTCCGGAGTGTGACATTCTACCAGAGCGGGATTCGACCTAACCGGTTTTGCGGATGCTAACCATTCCGAACAAAGCCGCCTTTTAGTACAAAGCCATTTAAGTCGCTTCTTCACCGTAATTTTGAGCAAAAAAATAGTAAAGAAAAATTGCTAGCAGCGCGATGTAAAGCTGTATCAACCGCTCACACGAAACGCCCGCGCCATATCAATAAACGCACGCAAGGCTGAAAACACGCGGCGCTGGCGCGGGTACTACAACATCAAGCCTGGCTCCGGCGGGCACCAGTCTTCCATCACGCAGACTAGCTTGCCTGCTTTGATCAAAGGCGTGACTACATCATCGGTGATAAAGGCCAGGCCTGCGCCGTCTGCGGCAGCGCGCACGGCAAGCTGTTCATCCCCTACTGTCAGGCGTCCTTTGACGTCTATGTCGATTTTTAAGCCGCATTTTGCCAGTTCCTACTTGTAGGCGATGCCCACCATACGGCCGGCATCGCTTTTATTTTTTAGCGGCTACTTCGCCTTCTCCAGCACCACGATATTGATCTCCTTGCTGGAGATGTAATACGGCACGTGTTTAAAATCTGCAAACAGCAACCGTAACGTGTGCTTGCCGGGCGGCAGGTCCAGCAGCGCTTCGGTTTCTCCACTGCCGAAATGCTTGTAGTGCTGGTGTGCATATTCATTCGGCTTGTCGAAAGGAATAGCCGCCTTGATGTCTACCGGCATCGGCATGTCGATCAGGATGTGATGATGGCCGGTGCCGGGAATGCTGCCGGCGGCAACCGGCGCAACACCCATGCCGGTGACGGCAAAGGCGACACGGAAAGGCGTCTTGACCTGGTCGCCATCCTTGATGTTGACGAAGTAGGCCGTCTTTTCCCCAACAGGAAACGGCCGCGTGCGCTCCGATGCACTGACGGTGCTGATGATGGAATCGGTATCGACGCTGGATTTGGCATCCTTGTCTTTTGGTGTGCTGGCTGTACTGGTGGAGGTAGCGGTGGTGGCTGCGCTGGCGCCCTGTGCATTGAATAAGGACAAAGCAGCAATGGCCAGCATGGCTGCAGCGGACCTGGTGGCAAGGCGAGGGAAATTGATCATGGGGCCCGGTATCGGTGAGGTGGCCTGGAAAGCATCCAGATGCTGCGCGTGATTCTATCAAGCTTTGCAGCCGGATGAAAAAACCGCCCATGTTTATGCCTTGCCGCCGCAAACAGGTTCATGCGTCGCTGATGCTTTGCTGATGCCTCGCTCATGCCTTAGCCCGGCCCCTGCTTACTGCACCTAAGCGCTTATTTTGCCGGCTTGCTCTTCAGCGCCATTAGCTGATCCTGCATGTCCTTGGCGGCTTGCATCATTTTCTGCTGCATCGGCGCCATCTGTTTTGGCATCTGGCTGAGAATGGCTTTGGCTATCTGTGGCATCTTGGTGACAAAGATCTGGCCGGCCGGACTTTGGTAGAAAGCGATCAGGCTGTCGACGTCTTCCTGCGTCAGGCTGGCGCTGTAGACCTCTACATACATGGACATCATCTTTCCCATGGTCAGCTCTTCGTTGATAATGGCAACGGCTTTCGTCTTGAAGTCCTCCAGCACCTTCTGTTCTTCGGGTGTGACATCCGTTCCCTGCATGGCCTGGTTCATCATTTGCCTGGTCATCGCCTGCACTTGCGGGCGCATCCCATCGAGCACATCCCCTGCATGGGCGACCTCCAATAATTTTTCTATCGATTCTTTGGTAGGCGTGGCAGCGTGGGCTCCCAGCGACAGCACTGCGGCGGCACAAAAAGACGATATGCGTAAAAACTGTTTCATGATTTTCCTTGTCGGATTAAAGGCTTCCGGCACCGCTGACTGGCCGGAAATAAGACAGCAGAGTATGCCCAGAAGAACTTCATATTTGGTATTTATTGAACAACTAGTTCAAAATAAAGTATATTGCCATAAAGAAATCTATCCGCTTGTTGCTAGGGAGTACAAACTGCGCTAGTGTTTAGGACTTCGTGCACCATACCAATCTGCCCCCTCTTTTTTTGCAGGCAGAAAATATTTCAGGAGCTGTCTTATATGTCCACCCACGACCCGCTTGAGCCCGCAGAGACGGAAGAAGCCAGTAATCAGGAACTGCTGGATGCCTTCCTGCGCGGCGCTGGACTGGGAAACAATACGATAGGCCTGGGAGCAGGCTCCAAACTAACGCCTGAACTGATGGAAATGCTGGGCAAACTGCTGGCAGCCTCCGTGCACGGCACGCATGGCTTGCTGGCGCGGCGCGCGCAGGTCAAGCGTGAAGTGAATGCCGACATGACAATGGTCGTACGCCGTAACAACAACCCGCTCAAGTTCCTGCAGGATTCGGACACCATCATGCTGCAGATGCTGCGCAAGAAAATGCCGGGTTTCATGGATCCGGTATCGGCCATGCAGGAAGCCTTCCTGGACATGCACGCGCATCAGAGTGCGCTGGTCGCCGGCATGCAGGCAGCCTTGCTGGACATGATGGAGCGTTATAACCCGGAACACGTGATCCAGCATACGCCGCCTGAAGGCGCGCTGGAAAACATGTTTCCGGCCAAACGCAAGGCCAGGATGTGGGACAAGCAGGTGGAAAGGTTCCAGGTCGTGCGGCGCGAAGTGCTGCAGGAATCGCAGGCGCCGTTCGGCAATGCATTTTTGACAGGCTACGAAGCAGAGATCACCCGTTGCGAAGACGAGGCTGATGGAGACAAGTGAAACCGCCGCCGCAGGATTGCTGCTGCAATCCGCGCAACTTTGCGATGCAGGCGGCAGGGCCAGCAACCAGGATACGCTGCTCAGTGCGCGGCACGGCGAACTTGCGTGCTATGTCGTGGCTGACGGCGCCGGCGGCCACGCGGGCGGAGAGATTGCGTGCAAGCTGGCGACTGAAGGCCTGATCGCAGCCTTTAACGCGGAACCGGAGTTTAGCGGCCAGGCGCTGCGTTATTATGCCGACCGCGCCAATGCAGAAATTGGCAATGCCCAGTTGGCGAACCCCGCTCAGCACGAAATGAGCAGCACCGTGGCCGCAGTGCTGATCGATACGCGGCGCGGCGCGGCGCTGTGGGCGCATCTGGGCGATACGCGTATCTACCTGTTCCGCCAGAAAAAAATTGTCTTTACCAGCAAGGACCACAGCTTGGTGCAGCAGTTCGTGGATGCAGGCTATAGCAGCCATGAACAGATCCGCATCCATCCACAGCGCAACATCCTGTATGCAGCGCTCGGCGCGGCGGAAGATACCCCGGTGGAGGTGACCGACCACGCCATGCCGCTGCAAGCCGGAGATGTCTTTTTATTATGCACGGACGGCTTGTGGGAATGGGTGCTGGAAAACGAGATGGAAGCGGAACTGGCCAAAGCTGCCTCGCCGGAAAGCTGGCTGGAAGGCATGCAGGCAGTTGCCGGCCGCAGATTTGCGCAATCCGGTGCGATTCGCGACAATACAACAGCTTTTGCGGTCTGGATCGGCGCTTCTGCGGTGTAATGCCACGGAAATTTCACAGACACGCTGTATGATAGCAACACTATTACGCCAAACAGATCAATGAATACACCCGCCCCCGAACAAGACGATGACCTGACGCGCCTTGATACCCGGCAGATCAACCCCGCTACCGCTATCCACGCGGGCTCGGAGAATTGCCTGCCGATAGGATCGCGCCTCGGGGATTTTGAGATTACCGGCATCGTCGGTGAAGGCGGCTTTGGCATTGTTTACCTGGCATTTGACCATAGCTTGCGGCGCACTGTCGCCATTAAAGAATACATGCCGGTGGCGCTGGCGGGCCGTGGTGTGGATGACAGCGTACTGATACGTTCGACCAGGCACTCGGATGCCTTTGGCGCCGGCCTGGAAAGCTATATCAACGAGGCCAGGCTGCTGGCCCAGTTTGATCACCCTTCACTGGTCAAGGTTTACCGTTTCTGGAAGCAGAACAAGACTGCCTACATGGCAATGCAATATTACGAAGGCCATACGCTCAAGCATATCGCGGAATTCACACCCGAGACCATCAACGAAGCCTGGCTGACAAACATGCTGCGCGCCATCATCGGCGCGCTGGAAACGCTGTATAGCGCACAGATACTGCACCGCGACATTTCCCCTGAAAACATCATGATCCAGCATAGCGGCGTGCCCGTGCTGCTGGATTTTGGTGCGGCGCGCCAGGTGATCGGTGGTACGCCGCAGGACCTGACGGTTATCCTGAAGCCTAGCTTTGCGCCGGTCGAGCAGTATGCCGACGATGCCAACCTGATCCAGGGCCAGTGGACCGATATCTACGCGCTGTGCGCAGTGGCCTACAGCGTTATCACCAGAAAAACGCCGCCGAGTTCGGTCACCCGCATGATCAAAGACCCGATGCAGCGGCTGCAGGATCTGGCGCCACCGGGTTACAGCCATGCATTCCTCGCGGCGATAGACCAGGGCCTGAGCGTACTGCCGGAGTTCCGGCCGCAATCCACCGATGAATTCCGCACGCTGCTGGGCCTGGAACCCGCACCCAAGCTGGCGCCTCAGGTACACACCATGGTGCCGCCGCAATTTACCGCCCGCGCAACCCCTGCCAACCAGCAAGCGCCTGCGGCGGCAAACAATCCTCCTGCATCGCCGGTTGCCGACGATGATGGTGAGGAAGATGACCGCACCGTGCTGGCCATGCCGGTAGCAGAAAAACCTGCCGCCACGCTGAAAACCACAGCAGCGGCAAAATCGGCGGGTAAATCGGCAGGCAATGCAGCGCCCGCAGTGACCATAGCGCCGAAAACGCAAGGCTGGCGCTGGCGCTGGGACCATACATTGTCGGCTGCGGTGCTGATCATCGCGGCGGCGGGTATCTGGCTGTGGACCAGCGGCGGCAAGCCCGCGGCCCCTGCCGCAGCGGACGCCGGTAGCCCAGCCAGCAGCGCTGCTGCAAACCCGGCAACACCGGCGCCGGCCAGTGCAGTGGCAGCGAGCCCGGCGTCGTCTGCCGACAGCGTCGCGCACCTCAACCCTCTTTTTGATGCTGCACCAGCCGTTGCCAGCAACCCGGCTGCAGCCGCAGCAAGTACCGCATCACAATTGGCCGTAACGCTGGACAAGAATGAAACCATCGTCACGGATGTAGCTGCTGCCGACGCCAGCAAGGCCGCTGAAGTGATGCCAACGGGTACCGTGTCGCTGAATATCAAGCCCTGGGGTACGCTGTATATTAATGGCGCCAACAAGGGTGTCAGCCCGCCGCTGAAAAAACTACAGTTACCTCCCGGCAAGTATCAGGTTAAAATTGTCAATCCAAATTTCCCGGACTACCAGACGGAAGTGCAGTTGGCAAACAAAAAAACCGTCGCCGTTGCACACGACTTTACAGCTCAGGGCAGCAATCCTTAATACGTCACACCCCGCCGAAAGGATGGGAGTGACTTTTTGCTGCTGATGGCGGCTCGTCGCCGGAACCGGAACTAACCAAGGGCTATCGCAATGAAACCATCTTTTTTACGCTTATCCACACTAGCCGCTGCTGCCAGCATCGCCGCGAGCGCGGCGTTGCTGACTGCGTGCGCGGTGCCGGAACAAGGTAAGCCGGCTGCACCCGCAGCATCCAAACCGGCTGCCGCCACTGCCCCAGGCAACGCTCCCGCGCCGGCACCTGTTGTCGTTCCGCCTTCTGCCGCGCAGCAAGCGCTGACCGAAGGCAGGGATCTGTACGACAAAGGGGATTTTAACGGTGCGATCAAAAAACTGTCTGGCTCACCCGACATCTGGACCGCGGACAAGAGCCTGCAACTGTCTGCACTGAAAACGATGGCCTTTTCTTACTGCGTCAGCTCGCGCCAGACCCTATGCCGGCAGCAGTTTGAAAAAGCACTGAAAATGGATGCAAGTTTTGATCTGGAACCGGGTGAAAAGCAGCATCCACTCTGGGCGCCAGTATTTGAGCAAGCCAAGAAACGCGTTGCGGCAGCTGAACACAAGGCTGCTGCTGCGGCAGCCGCCGCAGCACGCAAAGCCGCCGCCAAACCAGCTGCGGCGACCAAACCGGCGGCGAGTACGCCGCAATAAAATAAAGCTGGCCTGGAACTTGATTGACGCCTTCAGAGATCCAGGCCCTGCCCTTCTGCTTCTGCCTCATTCAGGAAATCGCGCATCAGCTCCAACCGCTGCTGCGCGATTTTTTTTGACGTGTCCAGCGCCAGCTTTGCAGGCAATTCTTCCAGACTTTTTTTCAGCGAGCGCAAGGCATCCTGATGTCTGATAAAACGGGTATCGCGTCCGGTCTTGCTCACCGTGCGCAGAATTCCTACCGCACCCAACTGCTCCAGGATATCGGCATCGCGCAGCAGCATTCCTTCGCTGGTGCGCGGGCTGCCTGAAGGCAGGTGCTCGGCAATAGCCTGTACCACCAAGGCGATTTTATCTGCAGGGAATTGCCATTGCCGCAGCAAAGCCGGTACCTGTTCAACCGCGTATTTGACATTGTCCCACGTCGCAAGCGCAGCCGGTTCCGTGGGTCTATGGCCAATAAAAACGCCCATGTCATGCAGCCACGCAGCCGCGTGCAGCACGTCGTCATCATAATCTTGTGCAGGCGCCAGGCTACAAGCCAGCGCATACAGACGAGGCTGGTGACTGAATTTGTCGGGAGGCAGGGCCGCCTCCCGGATAAAGCTTTCTATCGCACTGCGGTAGGTCATCTTGCTATGCTTTCATGCGGTGTGGATGGCAGGTTTTACCATCTTACCGCATGGGCTGGCTTGTGCTAAGCGGCCAGCGCTTCTTCCACAAAATCCAGCCTGTCCTGACCCCAGAAAAACTCCGGGCCGACAAAAAAGCTGGGCGCGCCAAAGATCTTGCGCTGCACGGCCTGCTCGGTGTTTTTCTTCAGCAGATTCTTGATTTCGGGGTCGCTGACCATGGCCATGAAATCAGCGCCGTCAAATCCCGCGGCACCCAGCACAGCAGCCAGCTGCGCAGGGTCGTTCAGGTTTTTGGGCTCTTCAAACATCGCGCGGAATATGGCGGCATTGTAGGTATCGAATTCTCTTTTTCCGCGTAGCTGCATACCGGTGGCGCCGCGCATCAGCGTCAGCGTATTGATCGGAAAGTGCGGATTCATCGCATAGTTGACGCCGTACTTTTTAGCCCAGCGCTGCAGATCGATTTCCGAGTGCTCGGCCTTCAGCGGGATTTCGGCCGGGCTATGGTTGCCGGTCGCCTGGAAGATGCCGCCCAGCAGTACGGGCTTCCAAATGATTTCTGCGCCCTGCCGGGCCGCGATGACAGGTAGCTGGTGATAAGCGAGAAAGGTATAGGGACTGCCGAAATCGTAGTAGAAGTCTACTTGTTTGCTCATGTTGTCTCCAAAGTTAATTATTGCGCTATCGTGGGCTTAGCCTGGCTAGGCGCGGCGGCGAAGACAGTACCTTGGTACGGCAAGGCGTCGCAACAACGCCAGGGTAAGTCCACGATAGTGCATTTACCAGCGTTCCATCCATGGGCGCAAATCGAGCTCATGCGTCCACGCGTCTTTTGGCTGCGAGTGCAGGTACCAGTAGTTTTCTGCGATGTGGTCAGGGTTCAGGATGCCATCCTGCTCTTTCAGCGCATAACGTTCAGGGAAATTACTGCGAATGAACTCAGTGTCGATTGCGCCGTCCACAACGATGTGGGCAACGTGGATGTTCATTGGCCCCAGCTCGCGCGCCATGCTTTGCGCGAGCGCGCGCAAAGCATGCTTGGCGCCGGCAAACGCGGCAAAATTGGCCGAGCCGCGCATGCCGGCGGTGGCGCCTGTGAACAGGATGGTGCCCCTGCCGCGCGCGACCATGCGCTTTGCCACTTCACGCCCAGCCAGAAAACCGCCCAGGCAGGCCATTTCCCAGATCTTGAAATACTTGCGCGCGGTTTCTTCCAAAATGCTGCACGGTACGTTGGCGCCGATGTTGAACACCATGACTTCGATAGGGCCAATATCACGTTCTATCTGCTCCACCAGCGCTATTACTTCTTCTTCCTTGCGCGCGTCGGATGCGAAGCCGTATGCCTGGCCGCCTTCTGCGACGATTTCATCAATCAGCGGTTGCAGCTTGTCGCTGTTGCGCCGGGTAGCGCAGGCAACCAGCCCTTCCTTCGCAAACCGCTTGGCAATGGCGCCACCGGTTGCATCACCGGCGCCGATGATCAGAGCCGCCCCTGTTTTTACTGCTGCTGCCTGAGATGTCATGCTGTCTCCTTCGTTATTTTTGAATAAATTTCAATGACATAACGAACGTTATGCTATGATCCGAACCACGTCAAGCACATTCTTTTAGCACATCATGCGATATAGCCCCGACCATAAAACTGCAATGAGGAAGCATTTGCTGGCAACAGCAGGCGCCGAAACCAAGAAAAAAGGGTTCGCTGCAACCGGCGTAGACGGCCTGATGCAGGCTGCCGGTGTTACCAGCGGCGCGTTTTACAGTCATTTTTCTTCAAAAAATGACTTGTTCAAGGCGGTCATCGAAACGGAGCTGCAAGACAGCATCAAAATGCTGGTCGGCAATCCGCATCAGGACATGGCAGACTGGCTGGACCATGAGTCCAGCCGCTATCTGACGATGAGCCACGTGCGCCACCCCGAGGCGGGCTGCGTGCTGCCTGCGCTGGGCGCAGAAATCTCCCGCGCGGATGACAGCATCAAGCAATTGCATGAGCAACAGATGCTCGAAGCCAGAAACATGCTTGCAACACGGCTGGGAGACGACACTGCCGCCTGGGGGCTTATTGCGCAATGCGTGGGATCTTTACTGCTAGCGCGGGCAATGGCCAGCGAAGACACGCAGCGTGAAGTGATCAATGCCAGCCGCGAATTCCTGCAGCGCGCCATTACTAAACAATCTACGCAACAACACACTCAGGACACGGGCGCAGACGGCGTCGCCACGCGCACTTAAGCGCCGCGAAGGTTCTTGTTGGCAACATTTTCTGTTTCCTGCAGTAATCCGGTTTGCTAAGCTTATAATTGGCTCAATTTCCCTGCTCTGTTCCAGTCACAGGCCCGCGCCGCCTGTCTTTATACTGTAGCAGACCCTAAAGCCCAAAATTTGCCCGGAAAACATGCATATGCAACTTCGCTCCCTTAGCACCAAGCTCTCCGTACTCCGTACTAGAACCGCCTTATCTGCAGGCTGTCTGCTGGTGTTGACAGCGTGCGGAGGCGGAGGCGGTGATGCTGCAACAAGTCCAACCACGCCGACGACTCCAACCACACCAACCACGCCAACCATTACCACGCTGACCGTGACCGGCGTGGCTGCCACCAGCGCACCGCTGGTCGGCGCCAACATCCGCGTGGTGGATGCCAAAGGCAACGCCGTCAGCATGGTAGACGCCAACGGCGCCAGCATCCTTTATGGCACTACCAATACGGCAGACGGCTCTTATCGCATCAACCTGACAGGCGCCAGCATCACAATGCCTTTGCTGATCCAGGTCGTGGGACGTGACGTGACAGGCAATTCGGTTGTGCTGCACAGCATGTTGCAGGCGACCACGGCGCCGACCATCGCCAACATCACTCCGCTATCCAACGCAGTCGTCGCGGAAATACTGGGCGCCAATCCGAAGAGCGTTTTCAGCAGCGCCACCAGTAATGCAGCCGCCATTGCACTGCTCGGTAATACCACAATGCTGACTGCCGCAACGACGCATATCAAAACCATCGTCGCCAACAATCTGACGGACGCCAAGATCACCAATACCAAAACGCTGGACTTCTTTCAGGATTCGACCTTCGTTGCCAACAAAACCTTGCTGGACTCCGCACTGGAAGGTTTGAACATCCGCGTTGCCAAAGATACGTCTGGCAACGACCAGCTGCAGTTCAGCAACAAGTTTGCGCCCCCGGGCTTGCCGGACGTAACCGTAGATCTGGCCATCGCCAAGACCGAGCTTGCAAAGACGACCGGCACAACACTTGCCAACGCAGTCAAGAGTACGGCGAAGACGACGATAGTCACCACGCCGCTGGCCACCGCATCCACAATGGATAATTTGACAGTGGCACTGAACAAGGCCATTGCACAGGGAACCGCTGCCGCCGGTTTTAGCGCCTTCGTTTCCACCACACCGATGCCGGCGCCCGGCACCGTAGCTTCCGCGACGACCGCTTATACCTACAACGGCCGCAGCCCTACTGATCTGGCCAACCGCTTTGCAGCTTACGCCACCAACAACTATCAGCTCAGCAAGCTGCAGATTATCGGCTGCGCGGACGCGCCGTCCACGCCTTTAAAAGCCTGTACCTATTATCTTGTTGCGGCAACAGTGTCGGACAATACGGGCAAGCCGGTGGATATTTTTTACGATACCGTCAACTACGTCAAGGCCACTACCAGCTGGACGTTTGCAGGCAATGGCCGCAATACCAGCATCGATGTGTATCCGCTGGCTTACGCCAGCTACGGTATGGACGGCACACTCGCCTCCAGCACGCCCAACCCTAGCGTCGGCGTGGAAATCGCCATCGTCGGCGAAAGCGCCCCTGGCGTGAAGAGCATGGACGGCGCCATCGTGCAGCTGGTGAGCGGCTACAGCGTGCCTTTTGTGTATTGCGCAGGCACTTATTTGTGCGCATCCAGTTCGCCCAGCGTTCCCGCCGTCAGTACCGGCATGCTGGATGATCTGCTATTGCAGCAGCCGGCACTAGGCTGGATAGGTAGCCGCGATGGACAGGTTGGCGCTAAATACGTGATCTCCACCACGGCAGCCGGCGCAGGCGCGAGCCTGAACGTTACCGCCTTCCTGCCAGCGTCCGTGCCCAGCGGTACAGCCACATCGCAATTTCCGGCACTAGACGGCGTTGCACCGTCGAACCCGATTGCACCTGCGGCGATTATCGCCGGCACCACGCTTAACTGGGCCAACTGGGGTGCGGCAAATCCGGATTCGCATGTGTTCATGCTGCGCTTTATCATCTCCAGCGCTACCGTGGCTCCCATCGTCAAGGATTTCAGTGTGCCGAATGACCTCAGCACCAGTGCGATCGTGCCAGCCATTACCTTGCCGGACAATTATGTGCCTTCCAATTACCAGTTGCTGATGGGCGCACAAGATAATCTGGGCAGGCGCTTCTTT
>JAYSKH010000180.1:0-10733 GCA_043726505.1 Undibacterium sp.
AATGGACCGCATGCGATCGGCAAAGGAATTCTGAATGGAACGTATCCTTTGCCGCATCAACTGCGACTCGATCCTCACCATCAGTTCCCGGCCGGAGAACGGCTTGACCAGGTAATCATCTGCCCCGGCCTGCAAGCCTTCCACGCGGGCCTCTTCTCCTGCGCGCGCAGAGAGCAGGACAAACGGAATATCCTTGGTTGACGCATCGGCGCGCAATCCGGCAAGCAGGCCGAAGCCGTCCAGCAGCGGCATCATGACGTCGGAAACAATCAGATCAGGCGGCTCGCGGCGCGCCGCATCCAGCGCCTCCTGTCCATTATTGACCGCTTTCACGCGCCAGCGTGCCTGCAGCAGCCGCACCAGGTAGGCACGCATGTCGGCATTGTCGTCGGCAACCAAAATACGGGGAGCTTGCCGCGCCAGTTCCACGCTTTCATCCGTTACCTGGCCAAAGACGGCTTCGGCAGCGGCCTCGCTTGCAGCAATTTCACTGTCCGGCTGGGGCGTCCAGCGCTCTGCCTCCGCCACATAGGCTTGCGCAGCAGCAGCTGGAACCGGCGCAGCGCGTTCTTCGCCGACCAGATCTGCCGCCAGATGCTCTTTTCCGGTGGGAATGCTGATAAAAAACGAAGTTCCCTTCCCCACCTCACTTTCCACGCGGATATCGCCGCCATGCAGGCTCACCAGATCATGCACCAGCGCCAGGCCTATGCCCGAGCCCTCCAGCGTGCGCGCGCGGCTGTTCTCTATGCGGTGGAAACGTTCAAACAAGCGTGGAAGCTCATGCGCAGCGATGCCTACGCCCGTGTCGGAGATGGCCAGCACCGCATGTGTTTCTGTCGAACTGAGGCTGACCCGTATCTGTCCATGGAACGTAAACTTGAATGCATTCGACAGCAGGTTCAGCACAATTTTTTCCCACATCGCCGAATCGAGATACACCGGTTTCACCGGAGATTCACACTCGACCACCAGCTGCATGCCGGCGTGTTCTATCGTGGAGCGGAAGCTGCTCGCCAGGTCAGCCACCAGCGCGGCAAAGTCGGTGGCGACAAAACGCGCCTGTACGCGGCCTGCCTGCATGCGCGAGAACTCCAGCAGCGTATTGACCAGCTTCTGTAAACGCAGCGCATTGCGCTGCACCAGCTCTAGCCTTTCATGCTGGACTGCCGGCAACAGATTGGTTTCATCCGCCAGCGCTTCTTCGATGGGGCCGAGCATCAGCGTCAGCGGCGTGCGGAATTCATGGCTGACATTGCTGAAGAAAAGCGTTTTGGAACGGTCGATTTCTGTGAGCATGTCGGCACGCGTTTTTTCATCCTCCGCCGCCTGCGCATTTTGTATTGCATTGGCGACCTGCGTGGCCACCAGTTCACAAAAGGTGCGGTAGTCATGGTCCAGCCTGCATGTGGGGTTGAGGCCGAGAATCAGTACGCCGACCGGCTGCTCCTGCCCCGGCACCAGCAAGGGCAACGACAAAGCCTGCTCAATGGACTGACCGGCAAGACCATCCGGCAAGCCTGCAATTCCTGCCACACTGCTGAGCTGTGCCTTCATCTGAAGTACAACCTCGGCCACCGGCCACGCATACCGGTCAGCTTCCATGCTGATCCATGACGGTGCGGCCACAGCAACATCTGCAAGGTTGGAGCTCTGCTCCAGACTGGCACCACGCCCCTGTTTGTCGACCAGGTACAGCAGTGAAAAAGGGATATCGTCGCTATTGTCCTGCAATATGCCGATGGCACTGGCGCAGGCAGCGGCAACCGTTTTTTCCATCAGCGCCCTGGACGACAGCTCCGACAAGGTGGCCAGGCGGCGCGCGTTCAGGTATTTGGCGGTGGTATCCAGGTTGGGACAGAACAGCCCGCTGACCTGGCCGACTTCATCGCGGATGGGGCTGTAGGAAAAAGAGTAGTAGGTCTCTTCCAGGAAATCGCCGCGGTTCATGAACAAACGCACATCATCGACAACCGTTGCGTCCCCCTGCTTGAAGACGATGTCGGTCAGCGGGCCGCAGATATCCCATATCTCGGCCCAGACTTCTGCGGCAGGCCGGCCCAGCGCCCACGGATGCTTGGCAAGACTCAGCACGTCGATATAGGCGTCGTTATATAAAAAGGTGGCTTCGGGGCCCCAGCCTATCCACATAGGCTGCCGTGAACTGAGCATCAGGCTGACCGATGTTTTAAGGCTTTGCGGCCATCCGGAAATGGGGCCGAGCGGCGTACTTGACCAGTCCCGCTCCAGGATTAGTTTCCCCAGGTCGCCGGGAGCGGTAAGAAAACCGGTATTTGGCGTTACTGCACTTGTCGTTGGCGGCATGTCATTTATATAGATTCTAAGGGCAGCTTCACGGCGGCACGAGATATTTCAGGCTGCATCACGCCAACAGGCACGACGGCGCGACGACAAAACGACAACAAAATGCATCCACGGTCCACGGTGCCCATTTATTTTTCGGACACAATTTCCACAATAAAATCATTCTATTAAAAAGCGGGGAACACGCCCAATAGGAAAGATGCCCGCATTGCTGTAGGCCAAATCCGACGCTTTCATGCACTGCGCTTGCAGGCAATCACGGCTGTATGTTTTTGAGCTTGTTGCCTAAAAATACGTGCGCTGGCGCATAGAGAGCCTGTAACGGCGGGCCGTAGAATTTTTACGTATCTCGGCATTATCATCAGGTCAGAATAATCAGGTCAAAAATATGGATATTGGCAAATACCGGCGAACCAGCCTGGCAGCTTAAACACTACAAGGGGTCAGTGCATGGTCATCACTAAAAATTTAAATAACTGCGTGGTGCGGCTATGTACGACGGCGTATGCCAACGGCTGGACCCTGCGGGTAGAGGTGGATGGGCAACTGGTGCGCGATCCCGATCACGACCTTTTTCTGTCGGAAGATGAGGCACTGAAGGCCGGCGATATGTGCGCGATGCGCGTGATCACGGTGTTTGAATGATGCTGGAATAAGAACAGCGTCATGATAAGAGCAACATCATGAGCCCCATGTTGGAGGCATGCTTGAAACGAAGTTTCAGCAGACAAAAAAATGCCGGGGCAGACCCGGCATTTCTATGAGCGCATAGCCTGACTTCAGACTTGCAATTGCATCTACAGCTACAGCTACAGCTACAGCCGTGACATTACGCTGCTAATGCGGCAATTTTCGCCTGCGCCGCGCTTAGAGCCTTATCTGCGGCATCCGGGCCGTACGCCATGCCTTCTGCAACGATCACTTCTACATCTGTTACGCCGATAAAGCCAAGCACGCCTTTCAGGTACGGTTCCTGGAAATCGTAAGGCTTGAATGCGCCTTCCGAATACACGCCGCCGCGAACAACTACCAGGTAAGCCTTCTTGCCGGTTACCAGACCTTTGGGGCCGTTTTCAGAATAGGCAAACGTAGCGCCGGCGCGCAGCACGTGGTCGAGCCAGGCTTTCAATGTTGAAGGCACTCCGAAATTGATCATGCCGGAGGCAATAACGATGATGTCGGCTGCAAACAACTCCTTGATCAGCGCATCGGAACGGGCGATTGCCGCCTGTTGTGTCGCTGAGTGCTGGTCGGCAGCCAGAACGCGGCCGGTGACGAAGTCTTCGCCTATGTGCGGCAACGGGTCACGCGCCAGATCGCGCACCGTGACGCTGGAGCCAGGATGCCTTTGCTTCAGCGAATCAACCAGCGAAGTCGCCAGCTTGCTGGAAACGGATGCGGTGCCGCTAGGGCTGGATAAAAGCAGCAGAATATTGCTCATGTTAATTCCTTGTTAATGAGTCAGGCCTAGTTAGGCTTGACCAGACGGTTCAGACAGCATGGGAGGGGTTTGCAAAACAGCAGCCCGCCTGTTTTGCTAGTTACTTTTTGTGCGTAGGTATATTATGGTGACTTAACTTTTCATCGCAAGAAGGCACATTCATGTCACCTACTCTGGACCCTGCAAGTCAAGGCTGCGTTGCCGCACGCCAAGTACTGGACCGCGTCGGCGATAAATGGAGCATCTACATCGTCATGATGCTGAGCGGCGAACCGATGCGCTTCAACCAGCTCAAGCGCAGCATAGAAGGCATTTCCCAGCGTATGCTGACGCTGACGCTGCGCAGCCTGGAGAGAGATGGATTGGTCACGCGCACTGTCTTCCCCACTGTGCCGCAGAGTGTTGAATACCGGCTGACGGCATTGGGCATGACCTTGCTGGCCCCGGTCAGGGGCCTGGCAGAATGGGCGCAGGCCAATGCTGCCGACATAGAAAATGCCCGCTTCATCTTTGACGCTGCCGGCGGAAACAGGGAAGACGGCACACCTGCGGGCGTTACCAGAGTCAGGTTCGGGTGACGACACGCAGCACCTAAGGATGCGGCTATCCAGCTGAACGGCTTTGCTACACATTGTGTAGTGCGCCCTGCTGGCCGCTTACCACTTGCAGCTTCGTCAAGTGACAATATCGTGACGGCACCACATTTCCACTGCCACTTTTGATGATTCGGCCGTGACGGCGTATAATTCCCTTTTTTTTCCACAAAGCAACACACGGTTAGTATCGGCCGTCCGTATTGCGCCAGGCTCTCAGCCCTGCAGCGACGCACTTCCATCGCACCTTTTTTATATGCCTACCATGAACCTACAGAAGTTATTGCTTTGCCTTAGCCTGGGACTCGCCGTCTCCGCCACCGCGGCAGAAAACGGCATCACCAGTAAAAGCATCACACTGGGACAATCTGCGGCGCTGACCGGCCCGGCCGCGCAGCTGGGCATAGAGATGCGCGACGGCGCGCAAGCCTATTTTGACCACGTCAACGCGAGCGGTGGCGTCGGCGGCCGGCAAATCATCCTGAAAACACTGGACGATGGCTACGAGGCGGAAAAAGCAGTCGCCAACACCAAACAGCTGGTGGAAAAAGACGATGTCTTTTCCCTGTTCGGCTACGTGGGTACGGCAACGTCCAATGCGGCACTGCCGCTGGTCGCCAAGGAAAACCTGCCCTTCTTTGCGCCGTTCACCGGCGCGCAATCGCTGCGCGAACCGTTTAACCGCAATATCTTCAATATCCGCGCCAGCTACTTCGAAGAAACTGAAAAGATCATCCAGCACATCACCACGCTGTCACTGAACCGCATTGCGGTGTTTTACCAGGATGACGCTTACGGCAAAACCGGGCTGGAAGGCGTAGTCCGCGCAATGAAAAAGCGCAATATCGAAATCGTTGCAACCGCCACCGTAGAACGCAATAGCGTGGACGTTTCCAAGGCGGTAGCGCAGATGAAGAAAGCCAAGCCGCAAGCGATCGTCATGATCTCGGCCTACACGTCCTGCGCCGCCTTCATCAAAAGCATGCTGAAGGATGGCGACGTCAGTCCAATTTTCTGGAACATATCGTTTGTCGGCAGCCAGGCGCTGTCAAAAGAACTGGGCGCAGAAGGCCGCGGCGTGATGATCTCGCAAGTAATGCCGGCACCTTGGGATGACATCAACCCTGTCGTCAAAGAATACAAGAGCCTGTACCTGAAAACGCCAGGCCGCGTCCCCGGCTATGTGAGCCTGGAAGGTTTTATTGCCGCCAAGGTGTTTGTTGAAGGCCTGAAGCGCGCCGGCAGCAACCTGAGCAGGGAAAGCTTCATCAAAGCGATGGAAGGCATCAACTCGCATGACGTCGGCGGCTTCCAGGTCAAGTTCGGCAACAACAACCACAATGCCTCGCACTTCGTCGACCTGACGGTGATAGGAAAAGACGGTAAGTTCATGCGCTGAAAACTTTCCGCAAACTCGCAGCTGTTTTAACGCCATGCTCTTAACGGACATGGCGTTTTTATTTATGCGAAACCAGATACGCATAAAAAAACCCGCAAGCCCTAGGGGTTTGCGGGTTAAACCAAGCCTCGAGGGAGGTCAATGGAAGAGACAGCGCTACTATAGCTCTCCACACTTCCATAGGAAACGAATATTTCCTTATATTAACATTCGAAATTAATCTAATAAAATTAATCTACTCCGCCTTGAAAAGCGCGCTGACTGAAGTGCAAAAAAAACAGCGCGGACCGAAGCCCGCGCTGCTTTGCATGCAGAAGAAAAATACTTATTTATCAGCCGATATTACCAGCCGATATCTTTCAGCAGTTCAAATGTCAGATCCTTGGGCACGGTCACTTCATGCGTCAGATCAGCATTTATGTTAGGTTCCATCAACTGATTAGGCGTCGCCAACGTATCCCAGTGGGATACGGAAGAACCTGGCTCATACACAGCAGGGGTGTACAGCAATGGACGTCCCAATTTGTCTGCGCCGGCATACTGGCTTGCATCCACTCCCAGGCTGGCGATAACGCCCGATGCAGTACGGGTACGCTTGGTCAGTTTGGATTTCAGCAGGATGCCGTCAGCCTGGCTGACCGACAGAACCGGAATGACGACCGTAGGGTCGGCGCCACCCAGGCCCGGAGCGCTTCCAGCCGCATTATTGGCGATCACCACACCGATAGCGCCAGCGTCCTGCGCATTCTTGGCTTTTACAGCAAAGCCGCAAACACCGCGATCCACCAGCGCGATACGGCCATTGACGGCCAGCGCATTCGCCGCTGAGAAAGGATTGCATGCAAGGCCGGTGCCGTTCGTCTGATCTACCACCGGCATCAACTGGCCTGAGACGCCAGGGCTGGACAAGGCCACGCCAAACGATGCTGTGCCGATGGCATAATCGCCTGTCGCATTTCCAGCCGAAGGGCCGGAAATATTCAGGCGCTGCGTCCCCAGTGAAAGCACGGCCGGAACCTTGCTGACTGCGTTGGGGCCCGTCCATGCCAGTTTGCGGAAGTTGAGGCTTGACGCCGCACGTTCGGCATCCGTCATGTCCACCCAGCGCTTGCCTATGCTGTTGTCCCACATGAAGTTATCCCAGACCGACGGTGTGTTTGCAAGCTGCGCGCCGGTGGCGCCATTTGTGAAAGTCTGGAAGCCCAGGCCATGCGCGAACTCGTGTTCCAGCACCGTCACCAGATCAATCGCTGTACCGGCATTGCCATCCAGGCCCAGGTAAAAAGGCGAACCTGCCAGGCAGTCGGCATTACCCAGATTGGAGTTAAAGCGTGCACGTATTTGGGGAACGGCGTCGTCACCCAGGGCTTCATCCCCATACAGCTTGTTGGTCAGTGCATACCCGTACCACGAGTTGGGCAGCGGTGCACCAGGGAAATCGCTGAAGATTTGTGTTGCGCCGGCACTACCCAGCGTAGCGCCAGTTGCCGTACAAGCCAGAGGCTCCATCGTGGAGAGCACGGTAATAGGCACGTTACTGGTGATCGTGGCGCCCCATTTGGCAGCCGCCGCCTGGAATGCGATCAGCCGCTGCTGGCCCAAGGTCGTGCCGGAATTTCCTCCGACCGGAAGCGCCGGCGTCGTGTCGTTAAAACCTACATTGGCCAAATTGCCATTGACGATCACTATCGTCGCGGCAGCATACGAAGCCGCAGTGCCAGCGACGCCGACAACGAAAGCGCCAAACATGGCAGCCGATTTCAGGGAAAGCATCTTATTTTTCTTCATGGTGGTGCTCCTCGAATGTAGTGGCTTTGGCGGATGCTGTTACGGACGGTGCAGCATTGACGAGTTTTTCTGCTGCTTGCTCACCGGTGACGCACGCCATATCAAGAGTGCCGTCCGCATTGCGGGTGGCGACAGAATAGGTCATGGAGCTTTCATCCAGCGCCATCGTTCTAGAACCATCTGGACGTACTACCGCAACCGCACGTTTCGCGCGCGCTTGCGTTGCCTGACGGCCTCCTTTGTTCGTCTGAATAGCCTTGTCCTGGGCATCCAGCGCTGCGCTTTCGTCTGCCGTGGGCGCACGCAACTGGCCTGTTGCCGGGTCCTTGAATACACGCATGCCGCTGTCCTGCGCCTGTACTGCAGATGCTGCTGCAAGTGCCGACACTACGGCAGTTGCAAGGAATAATCGTTTATAGGTCAACATGTCACTATCCTTCAATTAGGTTAGAGCTTACCGGCAAAAAATCTTGCGTCCGAAGAGCGGCAAAATCTTGCCTCTTGGTGCTACGGGACTAAACCGTCCACTACATGACGGCCTTGACTACTATTGCTGTGCTGTCTTATACCGAACCGTTACGGCGGCGGCGCATCGTCATCAGTGCGAGCAAGCCTATGCCCAGGCTCATCATCGTGGCTGGTTCCGGCACAACGTTTAAGCTATCAATGCCAATATAGTTGCCGGTTGCTGAGGCGTCAGCCAGAAAATAGCGGAAAGCCAGGCGGCCTGTGCTTTGTGCGGTACCTTCAGGTATGGTGATCACATATTGGGTCCAGTCGGTTGGATAACCGTCTGCGTCCAAGCCAGGATTAATTTCAAATTGCAATGCAAAATCGCTGGTATTAGTGCTGGCGCCGCTGCCACTCATGCGCACTTCCATATTGTCCGCAAAAGAATGATCTACCGAGCGCGTGTAAAAACTAATGACGCCGCCACCGGAGATAGAGAAAACCGGCGAAAACAGCCAGTTGTCAATAATGTTGCCAGCTGTGGTTGCATAATTGACGCCAGCATAGGAATTATCCGCGCCCGCTTGCGCATTAAAGGCTGCGCCAGGATTACCTTGATCCCATGAAACAACACTTTTTACTTTCGTGACAGGATCAGTGACGGTTGTAGGATCATCGCTCAGATTTTTGATAACCCAGCCCTTGCCCGTGAGGGAAGAAAAATTATCAAAGTTTTCAGAGAGGATAGTAGATGCCTGCGCGCTAGCAATCAGGCTGAGGGCAGTGATACCTGCCAGCAGGTATTTGAATTTCATTGTGCTTCCTAACCATAAGTAAATTATTGAACGGATTCCAGGCACTGTTGAAACAGGGGAAAATGCAAAATTACAAATTAAAAGTTGCCCCAGGCCAGCCCCTAAGCACAAAAAATGCCAGAGAAAAATATTTCTTCAAATTCAAACACTTAAAAGAAAGATACTTTTCATCAAGTATCGTAATGTAAAAAAATTCGACATATTGTTTAAATTGTTTGTTTATGTAAAGAAATAATTAACACGCTTTTCTTTTAATATAAATTGTTTCCTTGAATTAATTAATAGATTTTTTGACAGCTAAATAACCATATCTCCTGCGAGAATTGATAGGCATTTTCTGGCCGATAATTTCTTTACAATTCTCGGCAGAGATAGTCTTCAAGAAATTTTCAATTGGGCAATAAGAAATAAAAAGACAGTTAAATTTTCAAATTCCATTTTCAGACCGCACCAATTAAGGGAGCCTCCTGTTATTTTTACTAGGGCGGCGCGCGCTTCAGGTGGCGGCATTCCCGGCTCCGTCATCCCTTAGTCACAATCCGCGTGTATGTTCGGAGAAAAATCTTATCCATGGAGAAAACATGAACGAAGAAGAACTGGTGCGCCGCATTCATCGTGAGCTGGCTGACAGCTACGATGAAGAGATGGAGCTGGAAATAGAAGACCGCAACATCGACGAAGCCACCGGCGAGCCGTCCAAGCGTTCCGAAGAAGAAAAAGAATACCGCCGCCAGTACTTCCAGGAACTGTTCCGCCTGCAGGCTGAACTGGTCAAGCTGCAGGACTGGGTCGTCGCTTCGCGCCACAAGGTAGTTATTTTGTTTGAAGGCCGCGATGCGGCTGGCAAAGGCGGCGTCATCAAGCGCATTACGCAGCGCCTGAACCCGCGCGTGTGCCGCGTGGTGGCCTTGCCAGCACCTAACGACAGGGAAAGAACGCAGTGGTATTTCCAGCGCTATGCAACGCATCTGCCGGCCGCCGGCGAGATCGTACTGTTTGACCGCAGCTGGTATAACCGCGCCGGTGTAGAACGGGTAATGGGCTTCTGCTCGGACGATGAATACGAAGAGTTTTTCCGTACGACACCCGAGTTTGAACGCATGCTCGTGCGCTCCGGTATACAGGTCATCAAATACTGGTTTTCCATTACTGACGAAGAACAGCACATGCGCTTCCTAAGCCGCATCCACGATCCGCTGAAGCAATGGAAACTGAGCCCGATGGATCTGGAATCGCGCCGCCGCTGGGAAGAATACACAAAGGCCAAGGAAGTGATGCTGAACCGCACCCACATCGCCGAGGCGCCGTGGTGGGTTGTGCAGGCAGTCGACAAGAAACGCGCCAGGCTGAACTGCATCCACCACCTGCTGGGCCAGATGCCGTATGCCGAAGTGGCGCATCCACCGATCACCTTGCCGCACCGCGAATACCATGACGATTACGTGCGCAACGAGATTTCGCAAGAGATCATGGTGCCGCAGGTTTACTAATACCTCATTAGCTTAAGCAAACTTCGCAGCAGCAATAAAAAGATCGGCCGGCAATAAAATGCCGGCCGATCTTTTTTGCTTCGTTTTTTTGATTCTTTTTTTGCTTCGTCTATCTGCGATCTCTGTAGCTGCTTATTTAAGTCCTGCCTTTAATTCCTATTTTGCGCAGATACTTCAACGTACCCGGATGCAATGCAGCTTCCGGCGCCGCAGCGGCAGTATTGGCAGCCGTCGTTTCCTGCGCCTGCGGCAGCAATCCTGCGATGATGCCCTCCCCTTCGTGCAGCGCCTTGGTGATACGGTAGGCGGTTTCATCCGGCAGTGTAGGCCGCGCCATGATGAAGCTCCAGGAACCCAGCGAAGGGGAGGGCATCATCGCAGGATTGCTGCCGCAGGCGCAGGAAACGACGGCTGCCAATACTGCCGCTGCGA
>JAYSKH010000181.1:0-8346 GCA_043726505.1 Undibacterium sp.
GTGCAATAGCGTTAGCGTATTGCACCGCTTGCGTTCAAATAGGGGCGAGGTTTATTTTTAAGCTTGCCATTGCAAATCGCTGGCATGGTTGGTAGTCGCGGGTCATTCGGTGCAATACGCTTCGCTATTGCACCCTACGGGGGCAGAGATTTTAAATCACCCGCCACAGCGCAAACAGTAGCAGCGTATAAAACGCCGCCACAATGTCATCCCACATCACGCCGAAGCCGCCTTTGATGTGCTGGTCAAACCAGCGTATTGGCGGCGGCTTGACCATGTCGAAAAAACGGAACCACACAAAGGCCCAGCACTGTGTGGAAAAATCTGCCGGCATGATGAAGATCAGCACCAGCCAGAACGCGATGATCTCGTCCCACACCATGCTGCCATGGTCGGAGATGCCCATGTTGCGGCCGGTAACCTGGCAGGCCCAGCAGCCGATAAAGTAACCGACCACGATGATGATGGACCAATTGAAGGCAGTGAAGAATTGCGGCCAGCGGGACGACAGCACATTAAACACCAGCCACGCAAACAAAGTGCCGGAGGTGCCAGGCATGATGGGCGACAGGCCGCTGCCAAAACCTTGCGC
This sequence comes from Undibacterium sp., assembly GCA_043726505.1. Taxonomy (GTDB): domain Bacteria; phylum Pseudomonadota; class Gammaproteobacteria; order Burkholderiales; family Burkholderiaceae_D; genus Undibacterium. The sequence goes on from JAYSKH010000181.1 coordinate 593, forward strand.
CAGAAAATGCGCCGGGTGTTCCAGCATGAAGCGCGCGGTGGGGCGGGTGATCTTCGCCGTCTGGCCTTGTTCTAGAGTGGTCATGGGTTCAGGCTGTGGTGAAGTGGTCAAAGGAGTGAATGTGCATGTCCACCGGCTGGCCGTGGGCATCCAGCAGGCGCAGGCCGCTTGCCTCCCCCACACTGCCGATGCTACCGATGCTGCCGATACGCGTGACGGGCGTGTTGCTGGCCACGCCTGCGGCGATCACGTCGGCACGTTTTTCCGCAGGCGCGGTAAAGCACAGTTCATAATCGTCGCCGCCGGACAGCGTATAGCGCCTGCGGATATCCAGGTCTTGCCTGCTGAGGATAGGGCCGGCCGGCAGTGCATCCAGCAGCAGCGTGGCGCCCAGGCCGGAACGTTCAAGGATATGCCCCAGGTCGCCGGCCAGGCCGTCAGAAATATCCAGTGCCGCATGCGCAATGCCGCGCAGCGCCAGGCCCAGTTCTATACGGGGCGTGGGCTGGTGCATGCGTTGCGCCGCTTGCGTGTGTTCTTCCGCATCCATGCGGATGACGTCGGTATGCTCTTTCCAGTAGCCGGCCAGCGCTAGCCGCGCATCGCCCAGCGTGCCGGACACCCAGATGTCGTCACCCGCTTTTGCCGCATCGCGCCGCAGCGCCAGGCCGGGCGGAATTTCGCCAAAGATGGTGATGCAGATATTGAGCGGCCCCTTGGTGGTGTCGCCGCCGATCAGCGCGCATTGGTGCCGGTCTGCCAGCGCTAGCAGGCCGGCGGAAAACGGCGCCAGCCATTCTGCATTGGCTTCCGGCAGAGACAGCGCCAGTGTAAACGCCAGCGGTTTTGCGCCCATCGCCGCCAGGTCGGACAGATTCACCGCCAGGCATTTATGGCCCAGCATGAACGGATCTGCATCGGCAAAGAAGTGGCGGCCGGATACCAGCATGTCGCTGGACACTGCCAACTGCATGCCGGGGGAGGGATTAAGCAACGCGCAATCGTCGCCTATGCCCAGCGCAATGCGCGGATCAGCTAGCGCGCTGGTCGTCGCAAGAGCGGCAGCAGCGGGGCGGGCGAAATAGTGTTTGACGAGGTCGAATTCGGACAGCATGCCGGTATTGTACAGAAGCTTGCAGCGGCAGAGTATGTGAACCGGGCGTATCTACTTAAGGAGATGCGCGGCCTTTGCCCAAATATTTAGTTTCATCATTGATAATAGGAGGCTTGTGTAGCATACAATCTTGTAAGCACTTTCTTGCAGGCGATGGCGGATGCAGAATCCCGCCCAGTAACACGCTGCCACGCGCTTTCATCCGCTTTTCCATCCCATACAGGCCACTTTATGAGCATTGAGCCCGAACAGCCGCAACAGCAAGCAAACTCCACTCACTACAATAGCGGCCACTCGGCTACTTTCAGTTTCGTTACCTGGTGCTTCAGGATGGTTGGCTATCTTGTCATCCTCGGCTTGGGCGGGGCTTATGGTGTGGGTGCTTACGGTTTCTTTTCCAGAGTGTTTCCTTCGGGCCCGGGAGAGGGCAGCGGCCTGATGCTGGTTTCCTTTGTTGTCGGCGTTCCCTTGATGTTAGGTGTGCTGGTCGGCTATATTGCACGCCGCCGCCGGGGCGCTGGTTATGCCGGTGCGGGCCTGCTGTCTACACTGTCCATTGCGATCTTCTTTTTTGCGGCGGGAACCTTGTTTCGAGAAGGCTCGATATGTATCGTGATGGCAGCGCCGCTGTTCATCGTTGTCGGAATTATCGGCGCGATTATCGGTGCTGTCGCGTCCTCCATGGGAGGCTCCAGAGGGCCGAAACTGCTTTCGGTGGCGATACTGGTTCCTGCAGTCATGGGGCCGCTTGAAAGCAGGCTGCCGCTACAGTACGAGCATCAGATGACCATACGCAGCATTTATATTGCGGCGCCTGCCGAGGTCATTTGGAAGCATTTGAACTACCCGCTCAATATCAAACCGGACGAATTGCAGGGCGGGTTTGCGTATCATATCGGCGTGCCCTATCCGATAGAGGCGCGCACCATAGAGGGCCGTGTTGGCGGCATGAGAGAACTGCGCTGGCAGCGCGGCGTCAGCTTTCAGGAGCAGATCACCGACTGGATACCGAATCAGTACATCGCGTGGAAATATCAGTTCGGAGCGGATTCATTTCCGCCGGGCTCGCTGGATGATCATATTCTGATCGGCGGGCGTTACTTCAAGCTGGACGACACGTCGTATACCTTGACGCCGGAAGGCAGCGGCACGAGGCTGTCGGTCCAGGTCGGCTCCAGTGTGACAACAAACTTTAACTGGTACGCCGGGACCTGGGCCAAGTTCCTGATCGGAGATACCGCCGAAACTATCCTGCGTTTCTATAAACAACGCTCTGAGCATCCTGAGCTGCAACATCAAGCCAAAGCGGCGTGAGAGTCTGGGTTGCCTGACATGCCTTTTGCAATAGTTGGGTAGCCGCATATTATGCGGTCACCGCAAACTCGCTACCGGTTATAGGCTTGCCCGTACTTTCCATCCAGCTTGCCTTTCGCCCAGTCCGCCATCAGATCATAAAACCCTGGCGTAATACGCGTATGCCTGCGTGAAAAATCGGCCGCCTGCATGTAATTCCACATGCCGTGGTCAGTATAGGGGAAGACATACAGGGTGATGTTCTTGCCTTGCTGGCGCAAACCTGCAAGCCTCTCCACAGTCAGCGTGATGGGCGCTTGCCGGTCTTCTTCTGCGAAGGCCCATAGCTGCGGCACATTGAGCTCTTTCAACACCTGCATGGGATTTTGCGTCCAGTCGACACTCAGTTTGTCGAATTGCGGTATGCCGTTTTTGCGTAAGTCTTCTACCGGTATGTGCAGGAACACGCCGGTGTACGCGCCCTTGATGGCTGAGAACCAGGCTTCATTTCCAAACTGCTTCTGTGCAGCCTCCAGGTCGTCCAGCCCATCCTTGCATCCGGATTTGACGAGTCTTGCAGTGATATCGGTCAGTGACCTGGCCTTGGCGAGGACGGCCTCATCATATCCCCGCTCCTGCAATTCCTTGGCGACCTGTGCCGCATCTTCCTCTGCGATGTCGACGGCGAGGCCGTAGCCTATGCCGAGAAACTCTGCGTTGGCGCGCTTTGCTGCAAGCGGGGCGATCCAGCCTCCCTGGCTCAGGCCTACCAGACCGAAGCGACCGTAGCGGCCGTCCGCCAGCCGCCTGGCTTCGCGCGAAGCCGCTACCAGATCGTCAGCGAGAACGGGGAAGTTCTGCGTGTATTCACCTTTAGAGAGTCCGGTGCCGCGTTTGTCGTAGACGAACACTGACACACCCCTTCCCAGCATCTGATAAGGATCGCGTCCGCGATCGATCCAGCCACTGGTTTCCGAACCATGCGCGTAGACGACCAGCGGCGTGTCTTTTCCCGCTCCCGGAGCTTCCATCAGGCGGCCCGCGAGCATCACGCCGTTGGACGCGAACTGCGTGTCCGATACTGCAATGGGGACTTGTGGCCAGATTTCCTTTACGCCGACAATAACAGCACCTTGGCCGCATACGAGCAGCATGTTGGCATCCTGCGTGTTGCCGGCTGTGCCATCGCTAAAGGTATAGTTGAATCCCTTGCCTGCTTTAGTGATGGCTACGAATGCCGTCTTGTCGGAGCGGTAAATGCCTGTCTCGCAAGGCCCTGATACAAATGTGCCGGCCTGCCCGGCTTGCGGCGTGCTGCCGGTGCCTTGCGCGAAGGAGGTGGATGCTGCCAGCAGGGATGCGGTGAACAGCGTGGACGGTAGTATTTTCACAGGTTCTCCATAGGGGGTGAGTGCCCGGAATGTTATGCGCTACCGTCGTTGCCAACCTACACTATCCGATGAAGCCGGGAATTTGAAGGCTCAAGCCGGGAATTTCGGGAGTGGCTGCTAATTTTGACGTGTCGTTTTTTTTAGCCCGCCAGAATAAAAAAGCCGGATTTCCGTGGCGGGAATCCGGCTTTGTTTTGCCTCCGGTTGGCGGAGGCAAAGTGTTGCTTATTTTTGCTTAATGTCTGCTTAGCGCTGCGCTACCGCATCCACCACGCACAATGCTGTCATGTTGACGATGCGGCGTACGGTTGCCGATGGCGTCAGGATGTGTACCGGTTTTGCGCAACCCAGCAGGATAGGGCCGATGGCGATGTTGTTGCCGGCGGTCGTTTTCAGCAGGTTGTAGGCGATGTTGGCGGCGTCGATGTTCGGCATTACCAGCAGGTTGGCGTCGCCTGTCAGCGTGGTGCTTGGCATCATTTTCTTGCGGTAGGACGCGTCCAGCGCGGTGTCGCCGTGCATTTCACCATCGACTTCCAGATCAGGCGCGTCGCGCTTGATGATTTGCAGCGCGGCGCGCATTTTGCGTGCGGACTCGCTGTCGCTGGAGCCGAAGTTGGAGTGCGACAGCAGCGCAGCGCGCGGCAGGATGCCGAAGCGGCGCATCTCTTCCGCCGCCATGATCGTGATTTCGGCGATCTGCTCGGCAGTCGGGTTTTCATTGACGTGCGTGTCGACCAGCACAACCTGGCGGTCGGGCAGCACCAGTGCGTTCATCGCTGCATAGACGTTGACGCCGTCGCGCTTGCCCAGCACCTGGTTGATGTACTTCAAATGCAGGTTAGTGGTGCCGAAGGTGCCGCAGATCATGCCGTCGGCATCGCCCTTGTGGATCATCATCGCGCCGATCAGTGAATGGCGGCGGCGCATTTCCAGCTTCGCGTATTCCTGTGTATTGCCCTGGCGGTTCGTCATGTTGTAGAACGTCTGCCAGTAATCGCGGTAGCGGTCGTCCTGCTCTGGATTGATGACTTCAAAGTCGACACCGGCGCGCAGGCGCAGGCCGAATTTGACAATGCGTTCTGCCAGGATGTTAGGACGGCCGACCAGGATAGGCTTGGCCAGGTTTTCATCAACGATGACCTGTACTGCGCGCAGTACACGTTCTTCTTCGCCTTCTGCATAAACGATGCGCTTGCGTTCAGGTTCGGCTTTCTTGGCCACTTGGAACAGCGGTTTCATGAAGGTGCCGCTGTGGTAGACAAACTGCTGCAGCTTGTCGATATACGCCTGCATGTCGCGGATAGGGCGGGCTGCCACGCCGGACTCTTCCGCTGCCTTGGCAACTGCCGGCGCGATCTTGATCATCAGGCGCGGGTCGAAAGGTTTCGGGATCAGGTATTCAGGGCCGAAGGACAGGTTGCTGATGCCATACGCAGAAGCAACCACGTCGGACTGTTCTGCCTGTGCCAGCTCGGCAATGGCGTGTACTACCGCAATTTCCATCTCGCGTGTGATCGTGGTGGCGCCGCAATCGAGCGCACCGCGGAAGATGTAAGGGAAGCACAAGACGTTGTTGACCTGGTTCGGGTAATCCGAACGGCCGGTTGCCATGATGGCGTCGTCGCGCACTGCCTTGACGTCTTCTGGCAGGATTTCCGGATTTGGATTGGCCAGCGCCAGGATCAGCGGCTTGGAACCCATCTTCTTGACCATGTCCTGCTTCAATACGCCGCCGGCAGACAGGCCCAGGAAAACGTCGGCGCCTTCTATGATTTCGCCCAGGCTGCGCGCGGAAGTTTCCTGCGCAAAGCGTTCCTTGTCCGGGTCCATCAGCTCAATACGGCCTTTGTAGACCACGCCGGCCAGATCGGTGACGAAGATGTTTTCAATCGGGAAGCCGATGTCGACGATCAGGTCCAGGCAGGCCAGCGCCGCAGCGCCCGCGCCGGAAACGACCAATTTGCATTCCTTGATGCTCTTGCCAACCACTTTGAGGCCGTTCAGGATCGCCGCGCCAACGATGATGGCGGTGCCGTGCTGGTCATCATGGAAGACAGGAATCTTCATGCGGTCGCGCAGCTTGCGTTCTATATAGAAGCATTCCGGCGCCTTGATGTCTTCCAGGTTGATGCCGCCAAAAGTTGGCTCCAGCGAAGCGATGATGTCTACCAGCTTGTCCGGGTCTTGCTCATTGATCTCGATATCGAACACGTCGATGCCAGCAAATTTCTTGAACAGCACGCCTTTGCCTTCCATCACCGGCTTGGAAGCCAGCGGGCCGATGTTGCCCAGGCCCAGCACCGCAGTACCGTTGGTGATAACGCCCACCAGGTTGCCGCGTGCCGTATATTTGAAGGCTGCAGCAGGATCGGCAACGATCTCTTCGCAGGGGGCTGCCACACCAGGGGAGTACGCCAGGGCAAGATCACGTTGGTTTGTCAGTTGTTTGGTCGGCGTAACACTGATTTTGCCGGGGGTCGGGCACTCATGATATTCAAGGGCTGCCTGACGTAACTGCTGACGCATTTGTTCTTTTTGATCTGCTGATGACGAATCCATGCTGAGGAACCTTCCTTCTTTTTGGCTTACTGAAAGCTTACGATTTTAACAGAGGGAGTCCTCTAACTTCATACGTATTTGTACGACTGCTATGACTTTTAAACATAAACAAATGCGTTTTTTAGGAGTATCAAGAACTGCTATGCAGGTCAATATAGATATTTACTATTGCTTTGGTTTAAACAATCAATTATTCAGATGATAGTCTTTACCCTATCATCTGTTTCACGTTGATAGCAAAAACAAACACGAACAACAGCACAAACCTAAGTACAAACTTAAACACGAACTTAACTACGAACACCCACCCTGATAGGAAAAGCCATGAGCACCCAAGCCAACGCACCGAAATCCGTCACGATCGAAAACCTGGAAGCCGCCTTCGCCGGCGAATCCATGGCCCATATCAAATATCGCTACTTCGCCAAGATCGCCCGCGAAGCTGGCGCCGAAGAAGTCGCAAAAGCATTTGAAGCCACCGCCGACCAGGAAGTGATGCACGCCTTCGGCCATCTGGACCTGCTGTACCCCAAAAACCAGCTGACCCCAGCAAAAGCGCTGGAAATTGCAATCGAAGGCGAAACCTATGAATACACAGAAATGTATCCTAAATTCCGTCATCTTGCCGTGCAGGAAGGTAACGACGCCGCAGTAGCAGAATACGACGAACAGATAGAAGAATCCCGCGTCCACGCAGAGCAGTTCAAACGCACGCTGGAAATAGCCGCCAAACGCTTCGCCGCGCTGGCCAAGGTAGAAGAGCGCCACGCCAACCACTACCAGTCCGTACTGAACGCCGCCAAAGCAGCAGCCTGATTCTTTAACTAACTCATTAAATTAAGCGAGAAAACACCATGAAAACCTACCAATGCATAGTATGCGGCTTCATCTACGACGAAGCAGCCGGCCTCCCAGAAGAAGGCTTAGCCCCAGGCACCCGCTGGAACGACATCCCAGAAGACTGGGAATGCCCGGACTGCGGCGTCGCCAAGGCGGATTTTGATATGGTTGAGATTTAATAGCGGAAGCAAGCGAAACCGCCCACGGGAATTGCGACTGGTATACTGGACGCAAGCATCCGTGGATGGCTCCCGGGTTACGCTTCGCTAACCCAGGCTACATCACCAGTGTGCAACCACAAAACCGATGCGGCCTGGTTGCCTCTGCTTTTGACTTTGCTTTGTTTTTGATCTTAAACCGCTCGGGACGCAGCATTTTGTGCGTTACAGAAAATGGATCAGAAACAGGTGTGTCTGAGCGCAGCGAGTTTCGCCTGTTTCCCATTTTTTGTAATGCAGCAAAATGTGATAACGCTCGCGTCATCACCCGAAGGGCAAGTCTGCGGTCGCCTTTTGTTTGCTTACTTTATTTTGGCGAAGCAAAATAAAGTGAGT
>JAYSKH010000182.1:0-6749 GCA_043726505.1 Undibacterium sp.
AACAAACCCGCCGGCCTGGTCGTGCATCCCGCTGCCGGAAACTGGTCCGGTACGATGCTGAACGGCTTGCTGTACCACTATCCGGAGTTGCTGGGCGTGCCGAGGGCAGGCATTGTGCACCGGCTGGATAAAGACACTTCCGGGCTGATGGTCGTGGCCAAGACACTGATCGCGCATACCGAGTTGGTCCGCCAGTTGCAGGACCGTACCGTGAAGCGTGAATACTATGCGCTGGTCTGGGGTACGCCCAAGCCTTCGGGCACCGTGGATGCCGCCATGGCGCGCCATCCGCGCGACCGCATCAAGATGGCGGTGTCGGAGAGCATGCTGGCCAAGCCTGCCATCACGCATTACCAGCGCATAGGCGCCGGCATGCTGGAACGTTTTCCTGTGAGCCTGGTGGCTTGCCAGCTGGAAACCGGCCGCACGCACCAGATCCGCGTCCATATGTTGTCGCTCGGCTTCCCTTTGGTAGGCGATACCCTGTATGGCAAGCAGCATCTGGCGCGCTTTTTCCCGCGCCAGGCGTTGCAAGCCCGCAAGTTGGGACTGATCCATCCGATGACGGATGAGCATGTGGAATGGGAAGTGCCACTGGCCACCGATTTTGCCGAATTGCTGCAGCAAGCCGGGATGAGTTTGCCTGCATGAGTGCACATGCGGGCCACCGCCTTTCCTACCCGTTTGCCGTCATTGAGCCGGACTGGGAAGGGGTGCCGCGGCATGTGCGCGCTTTTTGTTCTACCCGCAGCGGTGGCGTCAGCCTGCCGCCTTATGGCGATGATGGGGGAGGCAATGGCAGTGGCAGCCCAGGCGGGCTGAACCTGGGCGATCACGTAGGTGACGATGCCGCCGCTGTTGCAGCCAACCGTGCCATCGTGCGCAATGCCATTTCTTCCGACGCTGAAATCAGGTGGCTGTCGCAGGTGCACGGCACGGTGATTTGCGACGCAGCAGCCGTTGCAGACGGCATCATGGCGGATGCGAGTGGTACGTCACGAAAAAATATCGTCTGTGCGGTTATGACAGCCGACTGCTTGCCGGTGCTTTTCAGCGATGTCCACGGTAAGGTGGTGGCTGCCGCGCATGCGGGCTGGCGTGGCCTGGCAGCAGGAATACTGGACAACACGGTAGCGCATATGCGCGCTTCCGGTGCGGGTGATATTGTTGCCTGGCTGGGCCCCGCCATCGGACCGGCACGGTTTGAAGTGGGCGCAGATGTGGTGCAGGCGTTTGCTGCTTTGCCTGACACAGCCTCATGTTTTTCACCAAGGATGGATGCTCCGGGCAAATATTACGCCGATATCTATGCGCTGGCGCGGCAGGTGCTGGCGCGTGCAGATGTGCAAAAAGTGTTTGGCGGCACACACTGCACGGTCATCGAAAAAGAGCGCTTTTATTCTTATCGCAGGGATGGCGTCACGGGGCGCATGGCCAGTTTCATCTGGCTGGAGTAAACAGAAATATAGACAGAAATATAGAAAAAATTGCAGCGGGTTCAGTCTTTTTTTGCTTCTGCATCCGATGCTCCACCGGCTTCGGCAACATGGGCTGCGGCATCAGTTTGCGCTGCTGCATGCCTGGCCAGCATTTCCGCCTTACGCTTTTTGTTGCGCTGCGGGCTGCGCGCCAGATAGAAAATTATTGCTAAAGGCAACACACAGTACATTAAAAACGTCATAATTCCTGCAATCACCGAAGTCTCTGTGATGGACATCATGAAGACTACATAGATCCAGGCGATGGCAACGATATACATAAAGAAGTAGACTGAGAATTAAGCCGGTAAGATAAAGCCGCAAGGCTTTGCAGGCAGGTGGTAAAAGTTGGCTGCAAAAACAGTAAGCAGTAAAACCAGTAAGCAAGTCGCTCGGGAACAACGGCCGCAAGGCCCGATTCAAGATGCAACGACACGCGCAACGATACGCGAAAAACAGGAGGCACGCATGAAGACTTACGATCCTCAAGCTATGCTCTCCGATTGGATGGCACAGCTGTCGAACCAGGGGCAGTTGCAGCAATGGATGAAACCCGCCGCCGCCTTTAGCGACGGCAGCATCATGGAGACGCTGAAGGAAGTCGGTGCGCAGATCAGCCCGGCGGCCATGAGCAAGCTGCAAAACGAGTATATGCAGGAGTTCGGCAAGCTCTGGCAGGACTTTGCCGTATCCAAGGTGCCGGACTTCACCGACAAGCGTTTTGCGTCGCCTGACTGGCACAACCACGCGATGCATGCATACAGCGCAGCGTCCTATCTGCTGAACGCCCGTTTCCTGATGGCGATGGCGGAATCAGTGGATGCTCCTGAAAAGACACGGCAAAAGATTCGTTTTGCGGTGCAGCAAATGGTCGATGCGATGTCGCCCGCCAACTTCCTCGTCACCAATCCTGAAGCGCAGGCCAAGCTGATAGAGAGCAAGGGCGAGAGCCTGGCCAAGGGCATTGCGCAGATGCTGGCTGACATGCAGAAGGGCCGTATTTCGCAAACGGATGAATCCGCTTTCGAGGTCGGCCGCAATGTTGCTACTTCCGAAGGCACGGTAGTGTTTGAAAACAAGCTGTTCCAGCTGATTCAATACACGCCGCTGACCAAAACGGTACACCAGCGCCCGCTGCTGATGGTGCCGCCCTGCATCAACAAATTCTATATCCTGGATCTGCAGCCTGAAAACTCCGTCGTGCGTTATGCGGTAGAGCAGGGGCATACGGTATTCCTGGTATCGTGGGCCAATCCTGACGAAAGCATGAGCGATGTCAGCTGGGACGACTACATCGAAGAAGGCGCGATCAAGGCTATCCATCTGGTGCAGGAGATCAGCAAGCAAAAGGAAATCAACGGTTTCGGTTTTTGCGTGGGCGGCACCATCATCTCCACGGCGCTGGCAGTGCTGGCGGCACGTGGCGAGCACCCTGTCAGCAGCCTGACGCTGCTGACCACCTTGCTGGATTTTTCCGATACCGGCGTGCTCGATGTGTTCGTCGACGAAATGCAGGTGTCGATGCGCGAGCAGACCATAGGCAAGCACGGCCTGCTGCCCGGCAAGGACTTGGCCAGCACTTTTTCTAGCCTGCGCGCGAACGATCTGGTCTGGAACTATGTGCAGTCCAACTACCTCAAAGGCGAGAGTCCCACGCCTTTCGATCTACTATACTGGAATGCAGACAGCACCAATCTGCCCGGCCCGATGTTTTGCTGGTACCTGAGAAATACCTACTTGGAAAACAGCCTCAAAGTGGCGGACAAACTGCAGGTGGCGGGCGCTTCGGTAGATCTGGGCAAGATCGACGTGCCGACTTTTGTATATGGATCGCGCGAAGACCATATCGTTCCGTGGCAGGCTGCATATGCGTCCTGCAATATTCTGAATCGCAAGAACAAGGGGCAAAACCGTTTTGTCCTGGGAGCGTCGGGCCATATTGCCGGCGTGGTCAACCCTCCGGCCAAAAAGAAAAGGAGCTACTGGACCAATGACAGCTTGGGGGCTTATCCCGAGGCTTGGTTTAAAGGTGCAACAGAGCATGCAGGAAGCTGGTGGCCGGTGTGGGCCGGGTTCCTGGCAGAGCACGGCGGCAAGATGATCAAGGCGCCCGGAAAACCCGGAAACGCCGAGTATCAGGCAATAGAGCCGGCACCTGGGCGTTACGTCAAGGTACGAGCAGATTAAGGTGCGATCAACTTAAGCAGCGCAGCTTCATCGATAGAGAAACCAATAAAGGAGACAAGTATGTCAAAACGTATAGCATATGTAACTGGTGGCATGGGTGGTATCGGTACTCCTATCTGTAGGCGTCTCTGCGCAGACGGCTTTGTCGTGGTTGCAGGTTGCGGCCCCAATTCTGCACGCAGGGAAAAATGGCTGGCCGACATGCGCGCCGAAAATTGCGATATCCATGCGTCCGAAGGCAATGTGTCGGATTGGGATTCCACCAAGGCGGCCTTTGAAAAGGTCAGGGCGGAAATCGGCGAGATCGACGTACTGGTCAATAATGCCGGCATCACGCGTGATGGCCAGTTCCGCAAAATGAGCAGGGAAGACTGGTATGCCGTCATGGACACCAATCTGAACTCGCTGTTCAACGTGACCAAGCAGGTCATCGACAGCATGGTGGACCGCGGCTGGGGCCGTGTCATCAACATCTCTTCCGTCAACGGCCAGAAAGGGCAGTTCGGGCAAACCAACTATTCGACAGCAAAGGCCGGTATCCACGGCTTTACGATGGCGCTGGCGCAGGAAGTAGCGACCAAAGGGGTGACCGTCAATACTGTTTCCCCAGGGTATGTCGGTACCGACATGGTGCGCGCGATCCGTCCGGACGTACTGGAAAAGATCGTTGCCGGCATCCCTGTCAAGCGCCTGGCAGAGCCTAGCGAAATTGCTTCCATTGTCGCGTGGATCGCGTCCGATGAAGGCGGTTATGCAACCGGTTCAGACTTCTCCATCAACGGCGGCCTGCACATGGGCTAAATTTGATGTTGCTTTTATGTAAAAAGCCACATCATAATGATGTGGCTTTTGCATGTTTGGCTTATATTCAAGATTCGGGACTTTTTTGCGAGATTTCTTTGCTGAAATAAACGATGTAATATCCGTCGATATGCGTGCATAATCAACAGGCAAATATATTAGAATTAAAAAAAAGGGACAAGCCGGACAAGCTCGCAGTCATTATGCAGCTACCGGTTTATTTGGATTGGATTTGGCGTGACAGGCAGGCTTTCTTGCAAGCTGCCTGATCGACTCAAGCGCTAGGATGTCACTAATTGAGAATTCGATGAATAGTGTAAAGAAAACGACTCAGCACCTGATCAAGAAATATCCGAATCGACGTTTATACGATACGCAGACCAGCAGCTACATCACATTGGTTGATGTAAAGCAATTTGTTCTGGAAAATGATGATTTCGCCGTCATTGATGCCAAGACCAACGAGGACTTAACCCGCAGCATCCTGCTGCAGATCATCCTGGATGAAGAAGCTGGCGGTGCGCCGATGTTTTCCAGCACGGCGCTGGCCCAGATCATCCGCTATTACGGCCACGCCATGCAGGGCATGATGGGTTCTTACCTGGAAAAAAATATCCAGGCATTTATCGACATCCAGAACAAGCTGGCCGAAAACTCCAAGGGCGTCTACGAAGGTAAACCTTTCAGCCCGGAAATGTGGGCGCAGTTCATGAGCGTTCAGGGACCGATGATGCAGGGCATGATGGGTAACTACATCGAGCAGAGCAAAAACCTTTTTGTGCAGATGCAGGAGCAGATGCAGAGCCAGACCAAGAATATTTTCGGCGTTTTCCCGTTTGCACCGGAAGATAAGAACAAATAAGCAATCATTAACGGGCAATAACACTGATTCTGCCTAATTATTGGGCAGCCTGCAGTCAATGGCCTAGCTGAAAGGGGTACAATAGCGGATTCGCTTATCCGCTTTGTATCCCTTTTTTATGTCTATTGAACAAATAACAAGACCGGGCGCCGCCGCCAACCCTAAAGTAGGGTTTGTTTCGCTAGGCTGCCCGAAGGCATTGGTCGACTCCGAACAAATCCTGACGCAACTGCGCGCAGAAGGCTACGACACCGCCAAATCTTATGATGGTGCTGATCTGGTCATCGTTAACACCTGCGGTTTCATCGACGCTGCGGTGCAGGAGTCGCTGGATGCCATTGGCGAAGCGCTGAGCGAAAACGGCAGGGTCATCGTGACAGGCTGCCTGGGCGCTAAAAAAGACGCCAGCGGCAAGGACATCATCATGTCCGTGCATCCGAAGGTGCTGGCTGTAACTGGACCGCATGCGCTGGGCGAAGTGATGGATGCTGTCCATATTCACTTGCCGAAGCCGCATGAGCCTTTTATCGATCTGGTGCCGGCACAAGGCATCAAGCTGACGCCCAAGCATTATGCTTATCTGAAAATATCCGAAGGCTGCAACCATCGTTGCAGCTTCTGCATTATCCCTTCCATGCGCGGCGACCTGGTATCGCGTCCGATTGCAGACGTGATGCTGGAAGCAGAAAACCTGTTCAAAGCCGGCGTAAAAGAATTGCTGGTGATTTCTCAAGACACCAGTGCCTATGGCGTGGACGTTAAATTCCGCATGGGTTTCTGGAACGGCAAACCAGTCAAGACGCACATGACGCAACTGGTGGAAGCACTGGGCTCGCTGGCGAAGCAGTACGGCGCGTGGGTGCGTCTGCATTACGTCTATCCATACCCGCACGTAGACCATATCATCCCGATGATGGACGGTAATGTGCTGCCTTACCTGGACGTGCCGCTGCAGCACTCACATCCGGCGGTGCTGAAGCGTATGAAGCGCCCGGCCAGCGGTGAAAAGAATATAGAGCGCATCCGCGCCTGGCGTGAAATGTGCCCGGACATCACGATACGTTCGACCTTTATCGCCGGCTTCCCGGGTGAAACCGAAGAAGAGTTTGAGCACCTGCTGGACTTCCTCCGGGAAGCCGAAATAGATCGTCTCGGCTGCTTTGCTTATTCCCCGGTGGAAGGCGCAACCGCCAACGAACTGGACAATCCCGTGCCGGAAGAAGTGCGTGAAGACCGCCGCCGCCGCGTGATGGAATTGCAGGAAGGCATTTCCAAAAAACGCCTGCAGGCCAAGGTCGGCAAGACCGTGCGCGTGCTGATCGATTCCATCGACCGTAGCGGCGGTGTCGGCCGCACGTCGGCCGATGCACCTGAAATCGATGGCGTGGTCTATGTCAAGCCGCCTTACGAGCCTAACCGCA
>JAYSKH010000183.1:0-14892 GCA_043726505.1 Undibacterium sp.
AAGGGCAAGTCTGCGGTCGCCTTCTTTTTGCTTACTTTTTCTTGGCGAAGCAAGAAAAAGTGAGTAGCAGTCGGGCTACCCCCGACCAGCAATCACAAAACTGAAGCGATGGCAGCCACGCGAGAGAAGCCAGAGTAACCGGACAACAACAAGCTGTAACCCATGTGGTTGAATTAGTGGGCCACTTATACGGTGTTGGTACCCCCACCCTAACCGGCAATCAACAAACCCAGCAAGAGCTAATTAATTGAGCAGGCTCTCAAAGCTACCAAGGCGATACAAGCGCAGGCAGTAAGCAAGACTACTGATAGAGGTCCCTCAATACATTCTTCTGCACCTTGCCCATGGTATTGCGCGGCAACTCCGCCACAAAATGCACCCGCTTAGGCACCTTGAAATTAGCAATGCCCGCCTTCAGCGCAGCGATAACACCCGCCTCCGACAACTGCGCGCCAGGCTTCAGCACAACCACAGCCGTCACCGCCTCGCCAAACTCCGCATGCGGTACGCCGATGACGGCGGATTCCATGACGCCGGGCATTTCATCGATGAAGGATTCGATTTCTTTCGGATACACGTTGTAGCCGCCGGTGATGATCAGGTCTTTGCTGCGGCCTACGATGCTGAGGTAGCCTTCGGTGTCGAAGCGGCCGACGTCGCCGGTGCGGAAGTAGGCGTCGGGCGTGAATTCTTCGGCGGTTTTTTCAGGCATGCGCCAGTAGCCTTTGAACACGTTCGGGCCCTTGACCTGGATGTCGCCGATTTCATCGGCGGCGCAGGCCACGTTGTTGGCGTTGACCACGCGCACATGCACGCCCGGCAGCGGCAGGCCTACGGTGCCGCCTTTGCGTTCGCCAACATAGGGGTTGGAGACCTGCATCGTGGTTTCGCTCATGCCGTAGCGTTCCAGGATCGTGTGGCCGGTGCGGCGCGTGAATTCCTGGAAGGTGTCCAGCAGCAGCGGCGCGGAGCCGGAGATGAACAGGCGCATGTTCGCGCACGCTTCCTTATCCAGGCCCGGTTCCTGCAGCAGACGCACGTAGTAGGTGGGCACGCCCATGAATACCGTGGTGCGTGGCAGGTAGCGCATGACTTGTGCGGCGTCAAACTTGGGCAGGAAGATCATCTTGCTGCCGTTGAGCAGCGCGCCGTGTGACGCGACGAACAGGCCGTGTACGTGGAACAGCGGTAGCGTGTGCAGCAACACGTCGTTTTTCTGCCAGTGCCACGCTTGTTTCAAGACCAGTGCGTTGGAAGACAGGTTGTCATGCGTCAGCATCGCGCCCTTGCTGCGTCCGGTGGTGCCGGATGTGTACAGGATGGCGGCCATGTCTTCCGGCTCCTTGTGCACGGTGCGGAAGGTGTCGGCATAGGCCATCGCGCGCGTCAGCAGCGAGCCGCTGTTGCGGCCTTCCAGTGGCGCATCCAGCGTATAGACATGCTTGGTGCCAGCCTTGAACGCAATCTGCGCGACCCAGCCGAAATTCTGCGGCGAGCATACGAACACTTCCGGTTCTGCATCTTCAATGAAGTAGCTGATTTCAGAGGCGCGGTAGGCGGTGTTCAGCGGCAGGTAGACATAGCCTGCGCGTATCGTTGCCAGGTAAAGGATCAGCGCTTCCGGGGATTTTTCTACCTGCACGGCAATCCTGGCATCCGGCTGCAGGCCCAGGCCGGCCAACAGGTTGGCCATCTTGGCGCTGGCCCTTTCTACGTCATCCCAGCTGTAGTAGCGGCCGTCATGGGTTTCCATGCAGCAGGTGGATTTATCTTCGGGGAAGTGGGAGGCAAACAGGGCGTACAGATTGGCGTTCATTATTGTCCGGTAAATTGGGGCGGCGTTTTTTGCAGGAAGCTGCTGACGCCTTCGCGGTAGTCTTGCGACTCCAGGAAGGCAAAAGCCTCTGCCAGTTCTTGTTCGCTCAGCGGCTGCGCCGCAACGCTGAGTCTGTGGATCAGTTTCTTATTCATGCGCGCGGCCAGCGGTGCGCCTTTGGCGATACGTTGCGCGCTTAATCTTGCCTCTTCGGGTACGTCGTCGGCAAGGCGGTGTAACAAACCTTTGGCCTGTGCTTCAGCGGCATCGAATACGCGGCCTTCCAGCAAAATTTCCAGCGCTGTCGCCTTGCCAACCAGCTCCAGCAGGCCTTGCAGCTCACCCGGCGCCAACGGAAAACCGAGCCGGTTGATAGGGATGCCGAAGCGGGATGCCGGCGACGCAATACGGATATCGCAGGCGCACGCGATTTCCAGCCCGCCGCCCACGCAAACGCCTTCGATGGCGGCAATGGTCGGATGTAGGCAGGTGCTTATTGCATGCAGCGCCTGTGCGATGGTTTCAGTGTGGTAGCGCATGCCGTCGGCCATATTGCTGCGCACGGTAGCAAACTCAGAAATATCTGCACCGGCAGCAAAATTACCGTCTTCACCGCACACGATAATGCAGCGCAGCGCTGTATCGGCAGACAACGCGTCAAACGTGCTGCGCAAGCCCTGCCACATGGCGACGTCCAGCGCGTTCAGCTTGCCCGGGTTGGACAGTGTGACGGTGGCGATGTCGCCATTTTTCTCGCAGCGGATATCGGACATGAGGCTATCCTGCTCAGGCTTTCGCGGCGGATTTTCTGCCCGCATACTGGTAGGCGCCCACCAGCAGGATCGCGCCGCCGATGATCATCGGGATCGAATACATCTGGCCGGCGGAAATCGTCATGCCGGCAAATGTCACTTCAAAATCGGGCACGCGGAAATATTCGGTGAAGAAGCGCGCGCAGCCGTACAGCATGACAAATAGCGAGCCTACCGCCAGCCTTGGCCGCGGCTTGCGCGCATACAGCCACAGGATGATGAACAGCAGTATGCCGTCCACCAGCATCTGGTACAGCGGGGAGGGGTGCACCAGGTGGTCGGTAATGCCCGGCCACTGCATGGCCCACGGCAGATCCGGCGAGGCAATGCGGCCCGGCAGCTCATGGTTGATGAAGTTGCCCAGGCGGCCGGCGGCATAACCGAGCGGCACCATGGGGGCGATAAAGTCATATACGTCGGCCAGGTTGCGCTTGGCCTTGCGTGCCCACAGCGACATGGAAATCAGCACGCCGATGAAACCGCCGTGGAAGGACATGCCGCCTTTCCACACGGCGAATATCTCTGCCGGGTGTGAGAAATAAAAGCTGGGGTTATAGAACAACACTTCACCGAGGCGGCCGCCGATAATGACGCCGAGCACGCCGTAAAACAGCATGTCGTCGATATCCTCTTTCTTCCAGCCTACTGCGGCGATATGCGGTTGCTTGATCCTGACCCTGCCTAGCAGCACAAACTGGATGAAGGCAGCCAGGTACATCAGGCCGTACCAGTGGACCTGCAGCGGGCCGATGGAAAACGCAATCGGATCGGGGTTAGGATGTATCAGCATTCAGGATTCTTTCTCAGCAAGTTCAAAAACGCCTGCAGCACCGGCGAGGGATTGTCCCTGCGCCATGCCACGCCTATTTCCACCGTACCGCTGCCTGCGGTTGACGGTGATGAAGCGGACAATGGCGCTTTCAGCGCATGGTAGACCACGCCCGGGCGCTTTAAATTCGACACAGATTGTGGCACAAGAGCGATGCCCATGCCAGCCGACACCAGGCCGACGATGGTCTGCATCTGTATCGCTTCCTGTCCTATCTGCGGCGTCAGGCCCTCGTCGCGGAAGCGGCCCAGAATCACGTCATGCAGGGCAGGTGCGATTTTACGCGGAAAGATGATCAGCGGCAGATCTTTATAACTGGCCAGTGCATCCGGTTTTTTGCGGGCGGCAGCCGCTTCCGGCACGGCCAGCATCAGCGGTTCTACCAGCACCTTGCGGTAGTCCAGCAGCGGCAGCAGCCGGTCCGGCAGAGGCGGAATCAGCAGGCCGGCGTCGATCTGGCCTTTTTCCAGCGCATCCAGCTGTACGTCGCTGGTGGCTTCGCGCAATTCTATCTGCACGTCGCCATAGGCAGCGCGGAACTCGCGCAGGTAGGGCGGCAGCACGCTATAGTCGGCAATCGATACAAAGGCCAGCGACAGGTGGCCGCTGGCGCCCGCAGCGGCGCGCTGGGCCAGTTGCGGTAGCGCCAGCGCCTGCTGCACGAGGCGTTGAGCCTCCGGCAGCAGCGCCTGGCCGGCCGGCGTCAGCGTGATGTTGCGGGTGTTGCGCACAAACAGCGGTGTTCCCAGCGCGCTTTCCAGCGCCTGTATCGTTTGCGACAGCGGTGGCTGCGTCATATGCAGCCTCGCGGCGGCGCGGCCGAAGTGCATTTCGTCGGCAACGGCGAGGAAGTAGCGTAGCTGGCGCAGTTCTATGTTCATGCTAAGTTTATGGAGCGATATGAAATTCGACCTAATAATGCATGAATCATATATTTGACAGATGGTTCCTGGCAAGTGACACTAAGCTATATATGAATACCCATGCGAAAACCCTTGAGTAATCCGGGTTTTTGTCCAAAATAACAATGCTATCTGAGGAGAGACCCAGCATGTCATTCAATCGCCGCTCAAAAAACATCACGCAAGGCGTGGCCCGCAGCCCTAACCGTTCCATGTATTACGCCATGGGTTACGAAAAGGAAGATTTTGACAAGCCGATGATAGGCATTGCCAATGGCCACTCGACGATCACGCCGTGTAACTCCGGCCTGCAAAAGCTGGCTGATATCGCTATCGCCACGATCAAGGAAAACGGCGCCAATCCACAGGTCTTCGGCACGCCGACCATTTCAGACGGCATGTCCATGGGTACCGAGGGCATGAAATATTCGCTAATTTCGCGTGAAGTCATTGCCGACTGTATAGAAACAGCGGTCAACGGCCAGTGGATGGATGGCTGCGTTGTCATCGGCGGTTGCGACAAGAATATGCCGGGCGGCATGATTGCGATGGCGCGCACCAACGTGCCCAGCATTTATGTTTACGGCGGCACGATCAAGCCGGGCAAATGGAAAGGCAAGGACCTGACTATTGTGTCCTCGTTTGAAGCGGTTGGTGAATTCACTGCCGGACGCATGTCGCAGGAAGATTTTGAAGGCGTGGAACGCAATGCCTGCCCATCCTCCGGTTCCTGCGGCGGCATGTATACAGCCAACACCATGTCTTCGTCGTTTGAGGCGCTGGGCATGTCCCTGCTGTATTCATCAACGATGGCCAATCCCGATGATGAAAAAACCGGCTCCGCAGCCGAATCCGCCAGGGTACTGGTGGAAGCGGTCAAAAAAGACATCAAGCCGCGCGATATCATCACACGCAAATCGATAGAAAACGCGGTTGCCGTGCTGATGGCAACCGGCGGCTCCACCAATGCCGTGCTGCACTTCCTGGCGATTGCGCATGCGGCCGAGGTGGAATGGACAATAGACGATTTCGAGCGCATGCGTTTGAAGGTGCCTGTCATCTGCGACCTGAAGCCCTCTGGCAAATACGTGGCGACCGACCTGCACAAGGCCGGCGGTATTCCGCAGGTAATGAAGGTATTGCTGAACGCAGGCCTGCTGCACGGCGATTGCCTGACCATTACCGGCAAGACCATGGCAGAAGAGCTGGCCCACGTGCCGGACGTGCCGCGCGCCGACCAGGACGTCATCCATACAGTAGAGCAGGCTTTGTACAAACAGGGCCATCTGGCCATCCTGAAAGGCAACCTGTCGCCTGAAGGTTGCGTCGCCAAGATCACCGGTCTGAAAAAGCCTGTCATCACCGGCCCGGCCCGTGTGTTTGAAGATGAAGGCAGCGCCATGGAAGCGATCCTCAGCGACAAGATCAATGCCGGCGATATTATTGTCATGCGTTACCTGGGACCAAAAGGCGGCCCCGGCATGCCGGAAATGCTGGCGCCTACATCGGCCATCATCGGCAAGGGCCTGGGTGAGTCAGTTGGGTTGATTACCGACGGCCGCTTCTCCGGCGGCACTTGGGGCATGGTAGTCGGCCACATATCGCCGGAAGCCTTTGTCGGCGGTACCATTGCGCTGATACAGGAAGGCGACTCCGTCACCATCGACGCACTGCAACAGCTGATACAGCTGAACGTGGCGGATGACGAGATCGCCCGCAGGCGCGCCAACTGGAAACAGCCTGCGCCACGCTACACACGCGGCGTGCTGGCCAAGTTTGCAGCGCTGGCAGCGCCGGCCAGCAAGGGAGCGGTTACTGGCTGAGCGGTAAGGTAAGCTCAGGGTCAGATTCAAATAAGCAAAAGCCGGATCGTCGATCCGGCTTTTTATTTTGTGCTACTCGTATTTTTGTTGATGCCGGCAATAAATCCAGGCAATGGCAGATGGCGGTCGCTGACCGCAGGCATCAGCGGCGCGGCTTGCTCTTGTCGAAGCTGCGCTTGACCCTTTCCTTCTTCATCTTCTCAAAGTGCATGTGGTCTTTGCGCTTATCCAGACCCAGCATGCGTTCAAAGAATTCAAACCAAAGGAAGGCAAAAAATGCCAGGCCGACGATCCACCACCATGACAGGTTAACCAGCGGGCCTACTTCCAGATACTTCAGCAGCGTCAGCAATGCGACAGCAATAATCATCCACATGGGAATCTCCTTTTTCGGCTACTAGGATACGAGCAATTGCCTGCCCGGGTCAATCTCCGGCATGTTTCATTGCATTGCCATGTATTGACGATCAGGCAAGTCAACCGGCGAAGTAGGTGCGCCGTTGAGTCGATACACTAGCGTATTTCACTTCGTACCGGCAATGTTGAAATGCTGATGCGGAAAACGGGTAGAATTGTCACATTGATTGCCTTAAAGATTGCTTTAAAGCGCTGACAGTTTGATCTGGTTTGACGCAGTTTTATGCAGCTTCATTAAGACAATGAATTGAAGCACCTTAACCTCTGGAGAGAGCAATGAAATATTCTGTACTGATTGGCGCCGCAGCGGCTATCCTGGCTTCCGGTTCGGCAATGGCCAACCTGGAACTGGCAAAATCCAAAAACTGCATGGCTTGCCACGCTGTTGATAAAAAAGTTGTAGGTCCGGCCTACAAAGACGTAGCCAAGAAATATGCCGGTGACAAAACAGCGGAAGACAAGCTGGTGCAAAAAGTCATGAAGGGCGGTAGCGGCGTATGGGGTGCAGTCCCTATGCCAGCCAATCCACAAGTTACCGAAGCGGAAGCCCGTACACTGGTCAAGTGGGTACTGTCGCAGAAATAAGCGTTCGATATCCTGAGCAAGCAAAAGCCCGCTAGATGCGGGCTTTTTATTGGCCGATGTGCAGATACCTTGTCGGCCACCTGCAGGCCGCCTGTGTATGCAGAAGCGAGCGCCCATAAAAAAACGCTGCAGCTCGGGGCATGCAGCGTTTCTGTCGCGGACCTGTATCAACAGGTCCGCATGTATTACATCAGCTAGTCAATTACTTGACTACGGAGATCAGTTCACGTTTGCCGGCTTTGTATGTGTACAAAGTCAGTGTGCCGTCTTTGATATCGCCTTTGTCATCAAATGCGATGTCGCCAGTGACGCCTTTGTGATGGATCTTCGCCAGGAAAGGCAGGTATTTTGCTGGTTCAGCAGATTTAGCCTGAACCATTGCATCTACCATCGTCATCACAGCATCGTAAACATACGGTGCGTAGATTTGAACGTCGATACCAAATTTCTTCTTGTAAGCTGCTTTGAAGTCATCATTGGCTTTTTTCTGTGCATCCAGAACACCGCCGGCTTCCGCGCAAACTACCTGGCCTTCGCCGATAGCGTCGCCAGCCAGTTTAGCCAAGTCGGTTGTGCAGATACCGTCGCCGCCCATGAACTTGGCATTGATGCCCAGTGCTTTCATCTGACGCAGCATAGGACCAGCAACTGCATCCATACCGCCGAAGAAGACTACGTCTGGGTTTTTAGCTTTGATACCGGTCAGGATCGCGCTGAAGTCAGTCGATTTGTCAGTAGTGTGTTCTACCGCTACGACATCTGCACCTTTGGATTTAGCGCCTTTGATAAACTCAGCTGCAACGCCTTCGCCGTACGCTGTTTTATCATCGATCACAGCAATTTTCTTTGCTTTGTTGATCTGTACAGCGTAACGACCCAGTGTGCCGCCCAATTGGCCGTCATTGGCTACAACGCGGAAAGCGCCTTTGAAGCCTTGTTGAGTGTACTTAGGGTTAGTCGCAGATGGGGAGATCTGTGGAATGCCTGCGTCGTTGTAGATTTTCGAAGCTGGGATTGTTGTACCGGAGTTCAAGTGACCGATCACGCCGTTTACTTTCGCGTCGACCAGTTTCTGTGCTACGGTTGTACCTTGTTTTGGATCCGCGCCGTCATCTTCAGCCAGCAGTTCGAATTTAACTTTTTTGCCGCCGATAGTAACGCCTTTGGCATTCAGTTCTTCGATCGCCATTTTGGCGCCGTTTTCATTGTCTTTGCCCAAGTGAGCGATGGCGCCGGAGATTGGGCCAACGTGACCGATTTTTACAACTTGTTCCTGAGCTGCCGCAGTACCAGCAAAAGCGAATGCAATCGCGCCAGCCAGTGGAATCATTTTAATTTTGAACGACATGAACATACTCCCTAAGGTTTAAAAAGTAAGACAAATTACTGCAAAACCGACTCATTCAGATTTCTGAATAGCCAGAAGGTACAACAGAAAAAATGTTTCGCATAGCTATTTTGTGTGGTTTTTTTGGAACTTCAACGTTTTTTATATGCCCCAATATCGCGCACTTGACAAGGTAGACCGCAAGCTTTTGAACTTGCTGCAAAAGAACAATCAGACCCCGACCAGAACCCTGGCGGACAAACTCCACATCTCCCAGCCGACCTGTCTGCGCCGCATTCGTGAACTGCGGGATGCAGGCGTTATCAGCGCCGATGTGGCGATGGTCGATCCCTTCGCGCTGGGCTACGGCATGCTGGCTTTTCTGGAGGTTTCGCTGATCAACCAGTCCGACGAATTCATGCACGCATTTGAGGCAGGCATGAACAAGGAAGCCGAAGTGATGCAGTGTTATTTTGTGTCCGGCGAGTATGATTATTTCCTGGTGGTGCACGTGATCGACATGGATGCCTACTATCAGTTTGTGCGGCGCGTCATTTCCGGTTCCGGCAACGTACGTCATTTTCACTCCCGTTTTCCGATGAAGCGCGCCAAATTTTCTACTCGCATTGCCTTCGATGAGAAGGCGGCCGAACTGCCGGTGCGCGTAGCGAAGTAGGTGCTTATGAGCTTTAACGCGCAGCCCGCCGTGTCCGATGACAGTGTGCGACATCAAGGCCTGGCGCGGGTTTGCGGAGACAAATGGGCTGGGAGGGGCGTGGATGCTACGGTGTAAACGATATACGTAGTTTCCCTTAGCGCGATAGGCGGCACCGGCAACGTTGCTGGCGCCTGCATCGTGCGTGTAGGTGACCTGGCCCCATCATGCAAAAGGCCGTGCTGCCCGAGATGGGCGGCACGGCCTTTTTTCAGCGGCCTGCAAATTTGCCGCGGTAACTACTGCGGCGATATAACTGCGCTGCCGACGCTGTTGCCGATGCGGTTGCCGGTGCTGGCATTGCAGCGGCTGGCGTACGTGGTGCGGCGTTTTTCACATATTTGTCGAACCAGGTCAGCATTTCATAGACCAGTTGCTCGTTCGATTCCAGCGCGGCATACCAGTGCGGTTCATGCGGCAGCATCACCAGGCGGGTGGTGCCGCCATTGCCGCGTATCGCTTCATACAGCTTGTTGGCCTGCAACGGCGTTGTGCCGGGGTTGGCATCGTCTGCGCCGTGCATGATCAGCAGCGGTGTCTTCAGCTTGTCGGCATAGAAGAAGGGCGACACCTTCTGGTAAACATCCGGCGCTTCCCATACCGAGCGGCGTTCGCTCTGGAAGCCGAAAGGCGTCAGCGTCTTGTTGTAGGAACCACTGGTGGCCACGCCAGCACGGAACAGGTTGGAGTGGATAACCAGGTTGGCCGTCATCAGCGCGCCGTGGCTATGCCCGGTAACGCCTATGCGTTCAGGATCTGCGACGCCCAGGCGCACCGCCTCGTCTACCGCTGCCTTGGCGTCCGCGACCAGCTGGTCCATGTAGTTGTCATAGGCTTTCTTGGGATCGCCGACGACCGGGAACGAAGCGTTGTCGATGATCGCGTAGCCGGCCAGCAGCAACAGACGATAGTTGCGCAGCCGCGTGAAGGTCGCTTGCGAGCCGGTAATCTGGCCGGCCTTGGATGCATCGGCATAGTCAAGCGGATAGGCATACAGGATGGTCGGCACGCGGGTGCCTTCCTTATAGCCCGGCGGCGTGTACAGCGTGAATGACAGGTCCAGGCCATCGGCGCGTTTGTATTTAACGAGGCGTTTCTTGATCTGGCGCACAGCTGGCGTCGGGTCAGGGATATGCGTGACGGCCACCGTGGCGGACGCAAACGCTGCTTCACCGGTCGTGGCTTCGGTTCCGGTGCCCAGTGTGCGCAGAAAGGCGTTTGGCGCATCGTCCGCTGTCTGGTGCCAGGTCAGGAATTTTTGCGAATCGGTGCCGGTGAAAGCGACAAAGCGTTCGTAGGCGGTTTTGCTGCTGCGGAACAGCCTTTCCGATTTTTTAGTTTTGACGTTGACCTTGTCCAGGAAAGGCCGGTCGCCATCCGGGGAGGCGCCGTTGCCGCTCATGAAGATGGAATCGCCTTCCTGGCGCAACACGATGGCGCCGTTAGGCAGCCTCTGCCTGACAGGATTGCCGGGGTTGGCGTATTTTTCGTCGCTCGACAAATCCCACAGCAGCGTGGGCTGCTGCTTGGGATCATCCAGATTGATGACGAAGCTGCGCAGCCAGTGCCGGTTATTGTCATACTCATTCATCAGCGCAACCGCTGGCTGTTCGCCGTATGCTAAGCCTGCAAAACGTTGTTCGGTGCGTGTGACTTCCGTTGCAGCGGCAGTGAACGGCGCTTTTTGCAGCATCAGCTTGTCACGCGCAGGTACTTTGACATTCCAGTCGCCGCCGTCCAGCGCTTCTGCCCACACCAGCGTCGCAGCATCGGTGGAGCGCCATGAAAAGTCACGCGGTCCAAGCGGTACGCCATGGATGGGCACACGGTCTGCCAGCGGCAGGGAAGCGATATGATGATTGACGATGGCGGCAGGTTTGGATATATCCCACACATCCATTTCGTGCGGGAAGCGGTCGTAGGTCGTCACGTAGGAATAGGGCTTGTATATGCCGGCCACCAGCAGATGCTTGCCATCCGGTGCCGGGTCTACCTGCGTGTAGCGGCCTGGTTTGCCGATAGGCATGATCGCGCCGGTTGCGGCATTGACCAGTGCCAACTGCGCGCTGGCGTAATAGTCGAACAGGTCTTCGTCATGCTGATTGTTGAGCGTATCGCGGTTTTCATAGGTGCTGCTCTGGCCTTTGGAACCATCGGTTTCCTGGATGCTTGGCCCGGCAGGAATCAGCGGTTCGGCCGGCGGCGGGCCCATGCGTTTGGGCACCAGTTTGACCAGCAAGGTCTTCTGGTCTGGCATCCATTGCATTTCATCTTCAAACATCGGGTTCAGCTGCACACCGGCGATGCGGCGCACCGCGCCGGTAGCCGCATCGCCAACCCATAATTCGACTGAATCGGTGACTGCGTTTTGAAAGGCAAAGTATTTGCCGTCAGCGCTCCACGCCGGGCCGCTGGGGCAGCCGCCGGCTGGCAGCTTGATATCGCGCTGAGCGCCATCGGGAATGCTGACCAGCGCAAAGCTCCTGGCGCATGGCGTAATGCCGTAGCCGCCCGGCGTATCGTGTTTGCTGTGGTTCTTTGGTTCTACGCGCACGCCGGCCAGCCGCAGGAAGGGCGTGGCCACGCGTGAAATGGAAGGGTAGTCCTGCACCGATACCAGCAGCATCTTGTCCCGCGTGGGGCTGACGGAAGGCGTGGGCGGCGATGGCGCGCGCATTACATCCAATATGTATTTAGGCGGCTGGCTGTAGCCGGTAGCGGTGGCTGTTGTTGCGGCGGCAGGCGTCGCTGTTTGCGTGGCCGCCTGCGCAGGCGCAGTGGCTAATGCTAATGCAGACGCGACAGGCAGCGCTAATGCGCCCAGCCGGAAGCGGTTCAAAGTGGTGTGAGCTGACAAGTCCTACCCTCCTGTTGTGCATCTTTGTGTTGAGTCTTCCGCGGGATGCGCGGATGCTTTTCCGTGACGAGGGACCTGATGCCCGATATTGCCGCGGCAGGCCGGGGCATTCCTATCAGGCAAAAAAGTCATGCCACATGTTGTCACAGAAAAATTGTCAAGGCAACACTGAATTAACGAAGTGATCTCTTCATTCTGATGCGGCATGTGCGAATGGTATCTACCTTCAGTGGAGGGGGAATTGCCGGGTTGACGGACGGCTTCTGCGATAAAAAAAGCCGCCATTGCGTGGCGGCTGGGAGATACGCAATGGCCGTGCTTAAGCCGGCTGCAGGATCTTGCCCGGGCTGGCGCGGTCCATGCCGGTAAAGGCAAAATCCACATCCGGCTGCAGGCCGGAGACTATGTCGGCGATCGCGCGGCCCGAGCCTGCGCCCATGGTCCAGCCCAGCGTGCCGTGGCCGGTATTCAGGTACAGGTTGCTGATCTTGCTCTTGCCGATGTAGGGCACGTTGGACGGCGTCAGCGGGCGCAGGCCGGTCCAATAGGCCGGATTGTCGTAGTCGCAGGCATCGGGGAACAGTTCCCTGGTGCGGCGGGTGATCGCTTCGCAACGTGTCGTGTTCAGCTCCCTGGTATAGCCATTCAGTTCGCAGGTACCCGCCACGCGCAGGCGGTCGCCCAGGCGCGACACCACCAATTTGTAGCCGTCATCGGTCAGTGACACGGTAGGCGCTGCATCGGGATCGGTGATACGGTAAGTGGCTGAATAGCCTTTGCCCGGATAGATCATCAGGTTCACGCCCAGCGGTTTCAGCAGCGGCACCGAGAAGCTGCCCATGGCCATCACATAGGCATCGGCGCGCAGGATTTTATGGCGGCCTTCGGCATCAATAATTTCCACGCCGGTGATCTTGGCAGCGCTGCCCGTGCCTTCCGTCAGCAGCCGCGTGATCGTGGTTTTGTACTGGAAATGGACGCCGGCTTCTTCGGCTTTCTTTGCCAGGCCGCTGGTGAACTTGTAGACGTCGCCGGATTCATCGCTGGCGGTAAAGTCGCCGCCGACAATCTTGTCGCGGATGCTGGCCAGTGCGGGCTCTATGCGGACCACTTCATCGGCATCGATGGAGTCGCGCTGGCAGCCGAGGTCGCGCATCAGCTTGGCGGCGGGCAGCGATTCCTGGAAGTCTTTTTTATCTGTATAGAAGTGCAGGATGCCCTGCGTCAGGCAATCGTAGTCTATGCCGGTGTCTGCGCGCACGGCCTGCAAGGTCTGGCGGCTATATTCGGAGATTGCGACGATCTGGCGGATATTGTAGGCGGTCCTGGCGGGTGTGCATTCACGCAGAAAGCTCAGGCCCCATACCCATTGCAGCAATTCGGGACGCAGGCGGAACAGTAGTGGCGCGTCTTCCTTGCCCAGCCATTTCAGCACCTTCATCGGCGCTGCAGGGTTGGCCCAGGGTTCTGCATGCGAGACCGAAATCTGGCAGCCGTTGGCAAAGCTGGTTTCCTGTGCTGCGCCCGGCTGGCGCTCCAGCACGGTAACGTCGTGACCGGCTTTTTTCAGGAACCATGCGGAAGATGTGCCGATGATGCCGGCGCCCAAGACGATCACTTTCATGCGAATCTCCTATTTATCGATAGAGAGATTGTAGAAATTTATCGAAATCTCGTGTGATCAATAAGGTACTTGAATATTTTATTAATACAACTAAGCAGGGTGCAAACGTTTAAAAAACAAAGCTTTTTAGGTAAAAGCTTTTATTTTTGCATTTTCGATTTTGAAATTTCCTGCATGACCGCACGTGTGACGACTTCTTCCATCGTTTTATGCAGGCCGGCGCGGATGTCGGTGGCCAGGTGTTCGACGGCGGTTTGCAGCACGTCAGCCAGGCTGTCACGCACGCGGTGCTCCAGCACAAAATCCACTCGGTCTAGCACCTGCTTCAGCACACTTTCACGGATCGATTGTTCCAGCCGCTGCCATTCTTCTTCGCTGACGGTGGGCGCGGCATGTTCTTCAGCCGGTGCATCGGGAATGCGTGTTATTGCAGGAGCCTGCGCGGCTGGTGTGACGACTGGTGTGACGGCGGGCGTAGCAGCCTCTGCGGTTGCGGGTGCTGCAGCCGGCACAGCTGTTGAAGCAGCACGGGCAGTAACTGCGGGGGCAGGCGCCAGTTCATTGACGGCGGGCTTGTCTTGCGGGCCGATGATGTCGGTCAACACCGGGATATTGGCATCCATGGGATTGCTCATGAGAGTTTAGCCACTGAGTGGGTCAGCGCATAACCGCGCTGCTGGTAAAACTTGTAGCGCTCACGGCCGGACAGCGTGTCCTGCTCGCTGGTGGACACCAGTTCTATCATCCGTTCAAAACGGGCAAAGCCGCCCGGCGTCTGGCTGGTCAGGTTGATCAGCAGTTCATGGTGCGGGAATTCTGCGTCATCGCTGTAACTCAGCACAACCGGCGTTTGCGCCGCCAAAGGGTCGCCGGCCATCACGTGGGGCAGAAAATCCTGTTCCGAGAAAGTCCATAGCGCCTGGTTCAGCCTTTCCAGTTGCGCCCTGTCGTTGTCGAACACGACAATGCGGCATTTGGCCGCCCTGGCCTTGCGGATCAGCCTGCATGCATACGCAATTTTGTCAGGGACGTTGCTGTGGAAATCTATTCGCGTCATGTATAAGTATCTGGCATGACTAAAAGCGGAAAGTAGGCTCGCCGGTCTGCTGCGTTGGCGCAGGCCTGCTGGCATCGTTGGCGGTTTCTTTTGCTTTGGCTGGCGCCGCAGGTGGAGGCGGGGCTGCC
>JAYSKH010000184.1:0-3072 GCA_043726505.1 Undibacterium sp.
TGTATCTGGTCGCGCGTCAACCCGGATTCTGTGACGATCACATCCCATGGTTCCGTCAGCACGTCCATCGCAAAAGCGTCGAAATTGGCCGTATGCTCGTTGATGAAATCAACGTCAATAACGCGTGGCCGGCCAGATATCTGTGCAGCCTGGTCCGCTTCCAGCGTGCATTTGATGATGCCCTTGACGGCGGCCAAGTCGCCGCCGATTTTTACCTGGCAATAGCTGGAGGAGATCGGCGTCGCTTTATCAGCAATCATTTCCAGAGTGCTCTGCGGATCCTGGAATTTTTCCAGGCCGCGCTCGCGCAGCGGATTGAAAGAAACGATGGCCGCACCACGCTTGGACGCCTCACGCAACTCGCCCAGCATGCGCGGATGGTTGGTGCCGGGATTCTGGCCGAAGATGAAGATGCCCTCGGCAATATGGAAATCCGACAACAGCACCGTGCCCTTACCTATGCCAACAGCCTGCTTCATCGCAAAGCCGGAAGGCTCGTGGCACATGTTGGAGCAGTCGGGGAAATTATTGGTGCCGAATTCGCGCACGAACAGCTGGTACAGGAAAGCCGCCTCATTGCTGGCGCGCCCTGACGTATAAAAGATCGCATCGTCCGGAGATGGCAAGGCATTCAACTTCTCCGCCACCAGCTCAAACGCCTGCTCCCAGGAGATGGTCTGGTAACGGTCTGTCGTCTTGTCGTACTGCATGGGCTCGGTCAGCCGGCCCAGGTTTTCCAGCCACATATCCGGCTGTTCGGCCAGGTAGGCGACGGTATGCTGCGAGATCAGGTTAGGCGTTGCGCGGCGGGCCGTGGATTCGGCTGCGACAGCTTTGGCGCCATTTTCACAAAATTCAAAAGTAGACGTGTGGTCCTTATCGGGCCATGCGCAGCCGGGGCAATCGAAGCCATCCGGCTGGTTTGCCGACAGCAGCGTGCGCGCACCTTTTCCAGGAATACCCTGCTCAAAAATCTGCTGCGCCACACTCTTCAGCGCACCCCAGCCACCTGCCGGCCGGTCGTAAATCTGGATGGTCTTTTTAGCCATGATAAATTGCCCTGTATCTACTTTTATCTATATGCGCGCTAGCCTAACATCATGAGCAGGCGGGCTCAATAAGCTGAATAAAGCATATTTGATTCTGCCAAGAAATAAAATCGCAAAAAAACCACAAAAAAAAAGACCGCACGAAGCGGTCTCTTGTTAATACTGCATCACTGTTTTTATTTAAACAGGATTACCGCTTTTTGCAAGGTGATCGAAATACCGATCAGCATAGGGATGCCCACTGCGAGCCACGCAAATGCCACCAGCGCCGGGCTGGTAGGCGTGCCGGCAACGGCCACGCCTGCAGCGTCGGTAGACGAGGCTGCGACACGGTCATGTGCCAGTTTGCGCTCTGTCGCCAGTTCTTCATCCGTCATGAAAACGCTATCCTTGACAGGACGCACCAGCAGATTGCAGATGAAGCCCAGTACCAGCATACCAGCCAGGATATACATGGTTTCGTTGTACACCTCGGCCTTAGGCACACCGGCAGCCAGCTTGGATTCGCGGATGTAGGTAATCAGCACTGGGCCGAGAATACCTGCTGTCGCCCATGCCGTCAGCAAACGGCCATGGATCGCGCCCACCATCTGGGAACCGAACATATCGGCCAGGTAAGCCGGCACTGTAGAGAAGCCACCGCCATACATCGACAAGATAATGCAGAAGAACAGTACGAACAGACCCTGGCTTCCCGATTGGGCTGTTGATGGTATCGACGCGTACAGCACTGCACCCAGTACGAAAAAGATAAAGTAGGTTCCCTTGCGGCCAATGTAGTCGGAACAAGTCGCCCAGAAGAAGCGTCCGCCGATATTGAACAACGACAGCAAACCGGTGAAGCCGGCAGCAATGGTTGCGATCTGCGCTTTTTGCGCAGTAGTCAGGTCATTGAATCCAATGTCATTCAAACCGATCAGCTTGCCTGCAAACACCTCCTGCAGCAAAGGAGAAGCCATACCCAGGATACCGATACCGGCGGAGACGTTCAATACCAGCACGGACCAGATCAGCCAGAACTGCGGCGTCTTCCAGGCCTTGCTCAAGTGCACGTGCTTGCTGGTAATCATCGCATTGCTGCCTTGCGAAGCTGGTGGAGTCCAGCCGGCTGGTTTCCAGCCCGACGCAGGAACACGGTAGCCAAATGCACCGGCCATCATGAAGACGAAGTAGATTGCCGCCATGCACAGGAAGGTTTGCCATACGCCGACCGAGGTCGGTGTGGCGAAATGGCGCATCAGCCAGTCAGCCAGTGGCGCGCCTATCATCGCACCGCCGCCAAAACCCATGATCGCCATGCCGGTTGCCATGCCGCGCTTGTCCGGGAACCATTTGATCAGTGTCGAAACCGGCGAGATATAGCCAAGACCCAGGCCAATGCCGCCAATGACGCCGCCGCCGACCCACAACAGCCAGGCCTGGTGCACGTATACGCCGAAGGCAGAGATCACCAGACCGCCGCACCAGCACAACGCCGATACGAAACCGGCCTTGCGCGGGCCTGCGCGTTCCAGCCAGCCGCCGAACAGCGCTGCCGAGCAACCGAGGAAAATGAAGAACAGCGTGTACATCAGGCCTAGCGTGGAAACTTTCCAGTCGCAGTTGGTCGCGAACAGCTCTTCAAAAATGCCCATTTCTTTGGCACAGGCAAGCGGTTTATCCAGGCCGATGGCCTTGGACAATGGCAGCCAGAATACGGAGAAACCGTAAGCCATGCCGATACAGAGGTGGATAGCGAGCGCTGCGGGCGGCACCAGCCAGCGGTTGAAGCCTGCGCCGGCGATGGTCCGCTCTTTCGCGAGTAAGGAGTATTGCGACTGTGACATTGGAATATGCCTCGTGTAATGTTGGGATGGTTCTGCCGTGCCGCTGCCTTATGGGTAATGGGTGCGTGCCGGGCTTAGGTTCAAATAAAACTGAAATCATTCATTGGCTACTCAAATAAACTTTGCCAAAGCAATGATTTTAAGAATTATTTCATCGCATTGTGTTTGAGAAAAACGCGCTTGACAACCACTTTCTT
>JAYSKH010000185.1:0-3816 GCA_043726505.1 Undibacterium sp.
ATGTACACGGGCGGCATAGACCTGCGCAAGAATATTGAAGCGCTGATACGTTCGTATGCTTCGCTGCCGCCCGTATTGCGGCAACAGCATCAACTGGCAATTGTCTGTAGCGTGCAGCCCACCGACCGTGAGCGCCTCGAAAAGCTGGCCCGGCAATCCGGTCTTGCAAAGGACGACGTGATATTGACAGGCTTCGTACCGGATGAAGACCTGCCGGTGCTTTACAATGCCTGCGAGCTGTTTGTCTTTCCGTCGTGGCATGAGGGATTTGGACTTCCCGCGCTGGAAGCGATGGCTTGTGGCGCACCCGTCATTGCCGCAAATACCAGTAGCCTGCCAGAAGTAATCGGCCGGGAAGATGCGCTGTTCGATCCCCATAGCGAGACGGCCATTGCCGCAAAAATGCATCAGGCTTTGACTGACCGGAGCTGGAGTGATGATTTGCGTTTGCATGGTCTGCGGCAGGCAAAAATGTTTTCTTGGAATGCTTCCGCCAAACGCGCCATTGCTGCATTTGAGCAGCAGTTCGAGCGCCGTCAGCACGAATTGAAAACAGTTGTTGCCGCCAAGGCAGCGACGCAGCGTAAACCCCGGCTTGCCTATTTTTCCCCATTGCCGCCCGAGCGTTCAGGCATAGCCGATTACAGCGCGGAACTGCTGCCCGAACTGTCCCGTTATTATGAAGTGGATCTGATCGTGGATCAGGATGTTGTAGGCGATGCATGGCTTAGCGCGAACTTTGTCACCAGAAGCTGGCAGTGGTTTGACGAGCATGCCGCTGATTACGACCGCGTGTTGTATAACATCGGAAATTCATCTTTCCATACGCATATGTTCGGTTTGCTGGAGCGCCATCCCGGCGTGATTGTGCTGCACGATTTTTTTCTGAGCGGCATTTTTTCGCACCTGGAAATGACACGCGAAATGCCCGACAGCTGGTGGCGGGCGTTATATGCATCGCACGGCTATGATGCTTTGATTGCACGGCAGCAGTCTCAGAATGCCAATGAAGTGATCTGGGAATATCCTTGCAATTTGCAGGTAATTGCACAGGCAGAGGGCGTCATTGTCCATTCCTCATTTTCCAGGCAACTAGCGCAACAATGGTATGGCTCTGCCAGTACTGGCAACTGGACCATGATCCCGCACCTGCGTCGTCCTGCCTGCGGTACAGACAGGCAGGCTGCACGGCGGCAGCTGGGCTTGGGCGAAGATGATTTTCTGTTGTGTTCATTTGGTATCCTTGGACTGCCCAAGCTTAACCATCGCTTATTGCAGGCATGGCTGGCATCGCCGCTGGCGGCGGATGCGCATTGCCATCTGGTGTTTGTCGGGCAAAATGACGGCGGTGAATATGGCAAAAAATTGCTGTCGATGATTGCTTCCAGCGAACATGGATCACGCATCCGCATTACAGGATTTGCCGACCTCGACCTGTTCCGTACCTATCTGGCTGCTGCGGACGGTGCGGTGCAATTGCGTGGACTGTCGCGCGGAGAAACTTCGGGTACGGTGCTGGATTGCATGGCTAACGGAGTGCCTTGTATCGTCAATGATAATGGCTCAATGAAGGAGCTGCCGGGGCATGCATTGCTTAAGCTGGAAGATGATTTTCAGGAAAAGGATCTGCTGCAAAAGATGCTTGCGCTGCGCGGCGACGCTAGTCTAAGGAAAACCATAGGGGATCTGGCAGCCAGATATATTCGTGATCACCATACGCCCGACAAAGTCGGCGCCCGGTATTTTGAAGCCATAGAGCAATTTTTTGATAACGAGCCCGGCAGCAAGCTGCGCAGGAGCCTGCGCAAGATGGCGGATATTCAAGTTGATAAGCCTCCGGCAGAATCGGATCTGAAGGCCGTTGCCCGTTGCCTTTCGATGAATTCTCCTACATTGGCGGTAAAGCAGTTGCTGCTTGATATCAGCATTCTGGGCCAGGCAGGATCTGACGGCGTGGATCCAGGTCTTGTCGGTCTTCGTCAGCGTGCCTCAGCGCTGATCACTGCGCTCGCAAGGTCCAAGCCTGGTGGGCGCAGGCTGGAGCCGGTGATGATGACAGAAACAGGATTGCGTTATGCGAGGCGGCTTACCTGTGATTTATTGAATATTCCTTCGTCGATACTTGACGATGATGTCGTGGAAGCAAGGAATGGAGACGTATATGTCAGCCTGGAAGAGCGCGTGGAATTGCCTGAGGCAACTACCGAGTTGTTACGCAGTCTGGACAATGCGGGCGTAACTCACACCAGCTTTGCACTGGGTCGCCCGGCTGGGCCGATGGATCAGGCCGAGCTTACACAGTGGATCGCTGATATTGCAGGCCATTTGGAGCATCCTGCCATAGCTGCATAAGCAGGCAGCGTTGGCGCAATGTACAAGCGTGGCAGGCAGTGGCCATGTTATTCTGTAATTTCGATGGCGGTTTAGACGGCGATCAAGAAAATAAGCAAAAGATGGAGGTAATTTGGATAACTTAAGACAGCAATTCATCAAATTTTCCGTGCAGACCGGTGTGATCCGGTTTGGGGATTTCGTCACCAAGGCTGGACGGAATTCTCCGTATTTTTTTAATGCGGGGTTGTTTAATGACGGCGCCAATCTGGGTAAGCTGGCTTCTTTTTATGCACAGACTTTGCTTGCTTCGGGCATAGAGTACGACATGCTGTTCGGCCCCGCATACAAAGGTATCACGCTGGCATCCGCTACTGCGGTAGCGATGGCGGCTGGCGGCCACAATGTGCCGTTTGCGTTCAATCGCAAGGAGGCCAAGGACCATGGCGAAGGTGGGACTATCGTTGGTGCCAAGCTGCAGGGTAAGGTCGTTATCATTGACGACGTGATTTCTGCTGGGACCTCCGTACGCGAGTCGGTAGAGATGATACGGGCAGCAGGCGCCACGCCTTGTGCAGTGCTGATCGCGCTGGACAGGATGGAACGTTCCGGCAAGGATGGCGCATTATCCGCAAAATCGGCTGTTCAGGAGGTCAGTGACGCCTACGGAATGCCAGTCATCTCTATTGGCAATCTGAATGACTTGTTTGATTATCTTTCTACGGCTGGCGCGGATGCGCAATTAACGCAGCACAAGGATGCCGTGGCAGCCTACCGCCAGCGTTACGGCGCAGTTACTGCATAGTAGGCAGTTCCGATATCAAACAGGACTAAGCAAGCCTCTGGTGTGATTGGGGTGTTTAAAATGGGTTACATCCTGTTGCATTAATCTACCAGCATGGATAATGGGCATTGTATACTGTGCAAGCGCTCATTATGTGATGTGTGTCACAGTCAAGCGGTTCTGGTACGTTCACTATTTGCTTGTGCAATGAATAATAAAAAGAAGCTGATGCGAGATTAACTGAACCTGCATTTCGCATGCCGATAAAGCTGTGATGCGGGCGCCAGATATTTTTACAACAGCCGTTTCTTTACATTTGCCCGCGCAATAGTTGGTGTACCGGTTGATCGCTCCAGAAGAGCGCGCGCCACAATACAGTCAAGACAGAGTCGACAGAAAGCCGAGATTTTTGTCAGCACCAAATTCAAAAAGGTAATTCGCGCAGGCGAAGAGGTTAGTAGATGAGTAAAAAAGCATTAATCACCGGAATCACGGGACAGGATGGCGCGTATCTGTCCGAATTGTTGTTAAGCAAAGGCTACACCGTGTACGGCACCTACCGCCGCACCAGTTCTGTCAACTTCTGGCGTATCGCCGAGCTTGGCATCGAGAACCACCCCAATCTGCACCTCGTCGAATACGACCTCACCGACTTAAGCGCCAGCATCCGCCTGCTGCAAACCACCGGCGTCACCGAAGTC
>JAYSKH010000186.1:0-9727 GCA_043726505.1 Undibacterium sp.
TTGCTGCAGGCGTGGCAGGTCGCCGCATTGCCGGCTTCGTCCGCCGGTAGTGTCTGCGTCAGCATTACCGCATGCGTGTCATCCAGCTGCACTACATACAAGGGCTCTACTGTAGCCGTTTGCAAGGTGGGCTCGCTCTTGGGCTGGTCGCCGGGCATCAGCACCTGGTAGATTTTGGCGGCCCCAGCAGGGGCAACTGGTTGCTGCGGGTCTATGGGAAAGGCCAGTTCCATCAGCGCCGTACGCTTCAGGCTGTCTGTATGGAGCTCCTGCTTTTTCCCCGTGCACGCGCTCAACGCAATAACAGCGGCCAGCATCAGCACCGGTACTAGGTTTAACTTGAGAAACGCTGAACGAAAAGCTGGATGAGCAGAGTGGGCAGGAGCAGTCATAAGATAAGCAAATTGGCAATATTCACGAAGATATCACAAAGATAATATTGCCGTCGATATACTTACTCCTGCTGCTTATACCGCTCTCCAATGCCAATACTATCCAACGCAAGCTGGTTTTTGAAAATATGTTTTAGTCATGCATTAGATGCAATTTTTTTGCATTGGCGATGTTTTACCAAATAAGTTGCCACGCAGTATTGCAAGCAAAGGTAATTTGCTAGCAAACCGTCACAATTCCCAAGTAGAATGCTCCGGCGTTTAACAAAACCGCATGTTGCGGCGCCCGGCGCTATCCTGTGATGCAGGCCTGGGGCGATCGAGCATGCATTACTTATTTATCCAATAAAGGAATACCCTGTGTTGATCAAATCCCGTGTAGCCATCGCTGTAAGCGCCGCCGTTGCATTGCTGGCCCTGAGCGCCTGTTCACCAAAAGACGGCGACAAATCCGCCGCAACAGCTGCCGGCGCAGACAAAGGCCCGGTTGCCGCTACCGTCAACGGCACGCCCATCAGCGAAAAACGCCTGGACCAGATCATGCAGCAGCAAGCCGTGCAACAAGGCATGCCGGACAATGCAGAAACACGCAAACTGGTGATCGACAATCTGGCCATGCAATTGCTGGTTGCACAGGAAGCCACGACCAAAGGCTTGGACAAGACACCGGAAGTGCAAGAGCAGATCGAGATGACTAAACAGTCCATCCTGGCCAATGCATTCGTGCAGGACTACATCAAAAACACCAAGCCAACGGATGAAGCGATCAAAGCTGAATACGACAAGGTCACAGCACAATCCGGCAAGCAATATGAAGCACGCCACATCCTGGTAAAAACAGAAGACGAAGCCAAGGACATCATCGCCAAGCTGAAGAAAGATCCAAAACAGTTTGAAGCGCTGGCCAAAGCCAAATCCATGGACCCAGGCTCCAAAGACAAAGGCGGCGACCTCGGCTGGTTTGACCCACGCGGCATGGTGCCGGAATTCGGCGCTGCGGTAGCTAAGCTGGAAAAAGGCAAGTTCACTGAAGAGCCAGTCAAATCACAATTCGGCTACCATGTGATCATGCTGGAAGATTCCCGTCCAGAGCCAGTGCCTGCGCTGGAAGAAGTAAAACCAAAAATCGCGCAGCAACTGCAACAGCAAAACCTGAAAAAGCTGCTGGATGACCTGAAAGCAAAAGCGAAGATTGAAATCACTGCACCGGCTGCTCCTGCAGCTGCGTCAGCTGCTGCAGCCAGCGCACCTTCTATGATGATGTCTGCTGAGCCTGCCAAGAAGTAATAAACCTGGTAGTTCAGGGTAAAAAGAAAGGCTCCCGTGTGGAGCCTTTCTTGTTTCCACATGGCCTTCTGCAACGAAAGTTCGCCATTCACCGACCTCCCTCCGTCACTCACCGAATACCCCGCGACAACTCCGCTCCCATCCCTTATCTTGACCTTGCCGACACAAAACCGCATTCCGGCCTCTGCTAACAGCTTAGTAAGCAGCCGATGCAAATGGCCCCCTGGCCCGGTTTTCATCCAGAAAGGAAAAGAACATGTCTGACCAATTACAGCAAACTGACAAACAAAGCCGCCGCGAGGCACGCCGTAACCGCCGGGGAGCTGACTACGATGTGCGCCAGCATCTGGTGTGGGGCGTGACGCTGATTGCAATTGGTTTTATCTTCCTGTGCGACAGGCTGGACCTGATCGACATGGATGTGCAGGCGCTGTGGCATCTGTGGCCGGCGGCGCTGGGTGTGTATGGCGTGGCGGACATTGTGTTTGCGAAGCGGCCCGCGCATGTGCTGAAGGGCGTCTACCATATCGCGCTGGCGTTCTGGCTGTATGCCTGCCTGGAGAACCTGTGGGGGTGGACTTTTGGCAATACATGGCCGATGATCCTTATCGCCTGGGGCATCAGCGTTTTGTTGCGCGGCACGCCCTACCTGTCTGAAGATGCAAAAACTGCCAAAGAGGAGTCCGCCAAATGAGCCGCGACCGTAACCAGAGCCGGGTTTTTTTCGGCGCCTTTATTATCATCGTCGGCGCGTTGGCCCTGCTGGACAACTTGCGCATCTTTGATACCCGCGACATTCTGCAGTTCTGGCCGGTGGTATTTATCGGCTTCGGCGCGATGCGGCTGCTGCAGGCGCGGCACCCGGGGGCCTATGTGTTTGGCGGCGTGCTGATGCTGGTCGGTGCGGGCATGATCTTGCAGCACATGGGGCTGATTTATTTCCGCTGGCGCGACTGGTGGCCCGCTTTCCTGATACTGGGTGGCGTGATGATGCTGTTCCGCGGCATGTACGGCAAAGACTGGCGCAATGGACGCAGGGGTCAGAACGGCACGGCGCTGGCGCCGGGCGACAATTCTTCGGTGGACGTGGTGGCGATGATGAGCGGGCATAACCTGAAGAGCGATTCGCAGAACTTCCAGGGCGGCGACATCATGGCCGTAATGGGCGGTGTGGAGCTGGATCTGCGCCAGGCGTCCATTGTCACAGAAGCCACCATCAGCGTGTTTGTCATGTGGGGTGGCATCGTCATCAAGGTGCCCAATGACTGGTCGGTGGTGATGAACGGTACCCCCATCCTGGGAGGCATGGATGACAAGACGGTGCCGCCGTTGGTGCCGGGCAAACGGCTGGTGATTGTGGGCGAAGCCGTCATGGGCGGTGTGGAAGTGAAGAATTGACCGTAAAAAGCTGAACACTCTCAACCCACCTCCCATAAAGCGCCCATGCACCCTATCCTGACCAATCCGCGCAAGCTGTTGTGGTACCTGGCTGCGTGGATGCTCACTGGCCTGTTCATCGCGCTGCTGCTGGTAACGGCGGATCTGGCGCGCTGGGGCAGCGCGCTGTTGTTTGCGTTGCCGGCCACCTTCCTATACAGCTTTGTCGCTTCTTCCGCGTATTACGTTTGCCGCTCGCTGCCGATGGCAAACCGGCGCTTTCTGTTTGCACTGGCGGCGTTTGGCGGCTCTTCGCTGCTGGCAGGTTTTGCGTGGCTGGCGATCTGCCAGGGCTGGAACCAGCTGGCGCAGGGCCTCAGCGCTGATTATGCGGCGGTGCCGGTGGCCCAGCACGTAGCAGTGATGCTGTTTGCGGCGGGCTGCGGTTTTTATCTGCTGTCCATCCTCGGACATGACGTGCTGATCGCGTTTGACAATGTGCGTGTGGCAGAACGCCGCGCAGCAGAGTCTCGCGTACTGGCGCGCGATGCAGAGTTGCAGGTGCTGCGTACGCAGATCAACCCGCACTTCCTGTTCAACAGCCTCAATTCCATCAGCGCGCTGACAACGATGGATGGTGCGGCAGCGCGCAGCATGACGATAGAGCTGGCTCAATTTTTCCGGCAGACGCTGGCGCTATCGGAAAAGCAGCTGATTCCGCTGGCGGACGAAATTGCGCTTTGCCGCAGTTTTCTGGCGATAGAGAAGATACGCTTTGGCAAGAAGCTGGGTTCCGACATCGACATCTCAGACGAAGCCCAGGCAGCGCTGATCCCACCGATGATCTTGCAGCCGCTGGTGGAAAACGCCATCAAACACGGCATACGCGATCTGGTGGATGGCGGCACAGTCGGCGTGCGGGCATTTGCACGCGACGAGTGGCTGCATCTTGCCGTCAGCAACCCGGTAGATAGCGAGCCCAGCGCCACCACAGGCAACGGCACCGGCCTGAAGAACCTGCAACAGCGCTTTGCCAGCATCTACGGCGGCCGTGCCAGGGCTAGCTGGGCACTGACGGATGGACAGTT
The DNA here is from genome assembly GCA_043726505.1 of Undibacterium sp. Classification (GTDB taxonomy): domain Bacteria; phylum Pseudomonadota; class Gammaproteobacteria; order Burkholderiales; family Burkholderiaceae_D; genus Undibacterium. The sequence continues at coordinate 4,145 of JAYSKH010000186.1, forward strand.
TGTCGTGGAAATGGCGCTGCCGCTGACGTATGCGGAAACATCAACCAATCTGGCGAGCTGAAAACATGAGCGAAACCATCAAGGCTTTAATCGTAGACGATGAAGAACTGGCGCGCCGCCTGGTGCGCGAATATCTGGGCAGCCACGCAGACATAGAAATCATCGGCGAGTGCGACAACGGCTTGCAGGCAGTAAAAGACATCACCGGCCTGAACCCGGATCTGGTCTTCCTGGATATACAGATGCCCAAGCTGACCGGGCTGGAAGTGCTGGAACTTACGGGCCGCAGCAGCGGCGTGATCTTTACTACGGCCTACGACCAGTACGCGCTGAAGGCCTTTGACCTGCACGCGGTGGATTACCTGCTGAAGCCGTTTTCGCAAACCCGTTTTGATGAAGCACTGGCACAGGCGCGCAAGGCACTAGGCCAAACCTTGCCCGCACTGGAAGGCCTGCTGGCGCAGCCGGCAGACAAACTGGAACGCATCCTGATCCGCGACCGCAACCAGGTGCATGTGATACCGGTGGAGAAGATGGACTATGCGGAGGCGCAGGACGACTATGTCAGCATACAGTCCGAAGGCAAATGCTACCTGAAGACGCAACGCCTGTCCGACCTGGAAACCCAGCTGGACCCGAGGAAGTTTGTACGCGTGCACCGCTCTTACATCATCAATATAGAAAAGCTACAAAGCATAGAGCGCCAGACCAAGGACAGCCACGTGGCGCTGATGCGGGACGGCAAACAGATCCCTATCAGCCGCGCGGGGTATGACAGGATCAAGGCAATTATGTGAGATGAATGTGAAATGGATGTGAGTGACGGCCAGGCTTTAATTCCCTCTCCCGCGTGCGGGAGAGGGCTAGGGTGAGGGGCGTAAAACAAGGACAAACAACTTGTTGACGCACGATCCAAACCCTCCCCCCGTACTTGCTAAGTGCTCAGGCATCAACCCTCAGGTCATTTCACCGCTCACAAAACAAACGTTCTACCGCAATTTACCCCCCTCACCCCAACCCTCTCCCGCACGCGGGAGAGGGGGTAATAACGCAGAATTTGTCGGCAGACCCAGCCTTTAAAAAGTTCAAATCCTCTGCAAAGTACCATATATCAGTACCAAATATGCCGTATTTTTGCGCTTCGCATATCCAGCTAGTACCTCGCCATCTCCTTTGCTAATCTTCCTTCCGAACCGGTGGCCTGCCTTTCACACTGGCGCCGCGGTTCACTCCATCGTTTTAAAAAGGAATAGATTATGAAGCGCAAGCTACTCGCCCTGTTGACCCTTGCCGCCGCATTGCCGGCGCTGCCCGTTCTCGCCGCAGATAATTCGCTGCTGGCGTCGCCTCTGGCCAGCCAGCGCTCCAACGCGCAAGCGGAGCAGACTATCGGCGCAGGCATTTCTTACGGCGACGCATTCTTCGGTGACAAATCCCAATGGCGCGCGGGACTGTTCGGCGAAGCGAATTTTTCCAACGGCGTTTTTCTCAGCACGACAGATGGCCTGGGTTATCGGCTGGTGGATAACTACAACGGCTTCTCGTTTGCCGCCAGCATAGGCCCAAGCGGTTCCCGCAAGGAATCGGCAGGCGACAATAATCATAGCCCCAACCGGCTGCGCGGCATGGGTGACGTTGATACCCGTGCGCAAATCAACCTGTTCGGCAATTACGACAACGGTCCTTTCCACGTCAACACGGCCCTGCGCCAGACACTGGGTGAGCGCCGCGGCACAGAATTGGATGTCACCGGCCGTTACGACATATTTTCCACCACGCAGGATCTGGTGCAGGTATCGGCAGGCGTCGCTTATGGCAACAAGAGCCTGATGCAGACCTACTATGGCGTGACGCCGGCGCAGTCTGTCGCCAGCGGCAATGCGTTCTACACGCCAGAGGCGGGTATTGCCGCCGGCAGCGTCGGCGTAATGTGGCGCCATGCGCTGACGCAAAACTGGATCACTACCGTCGGTGCAGATGTTACGCGGCTGGGTAGCGAAGCCGGCGACAGCCCACTGGTGGGCCGCCGTACCAGCGCGTCGGTGGGCGGCAGTATCGGCTACCGTTTTTAGAAAATCCCCTTTGCAGGGTGGGTATCTTCATGGCTATCCATCCTGTTTTTCTATTCCCACCAATGAAAAAGCCCGGCCCAGTTCATCTGGGCCGGGCTTTTCGCTTACGGAACCGCGTTTGCTGATGCTATTTAAAACAGGTGCGAAAACAGCCAGTACAAAGAACCGGACAACAGAATCGCCACCGGCAAGGTCAGCACCCAGGCCACGGCCAGATTGCGGATCGTGGACAATTGCAGGCCGGAGCGGTTAGCCGCCATCGTACCGGCAATACCGGAAGACAGCACATGCGTGGTGGATACTGGCAAGCCGAAAGTATCCGCCGCGCCGATGGTGACCATGGCCACCAGCTCTGCCGATGCGCCCTGTGCATAAGTCAGATGGGTCTTGCCGATTTTTTCACCGACAGTAACAACGATGCGTTTCCAGCCGACCATGGTGCCCAGGCCCAGCGCAATGGCGACTGCAATCTTGACCCACAGCGGGATAAACTTGGTAGCGTCGTCTATCTGTTTCTTGAAAGCCTTCAGGTTGGACTTGGTGTCTGCATCAAAACCGGTACCCGTGTTCTTGTCCAGCAGGCGTATCGCTTCTGCCGCCAGATACATGTCATTACGTACGTTGGCAACGGCGGCATTTGGCACTTTGGCCAGTGAACCGTGTTCCTTGACCTGGTCGCCGATGGAGCCGGCCAGTGTGGCCAGCGCCGACACCACTTCAGGCTTCAGCTCGCGGGTGCGGATATAGTCGGACAAGGTTTTGCGCGTGTCGGCGGCAGCCAAAGTATTGGGCGGGCCGTATTTTTGCAATGACTGCTGCGTTACCTGCGCCACCGCGGCAAACTGCGCAACCTGGTTCACTGGCATGGCGCGGTTTAGTGCATAGGCCATAGGCACAGTGCCGACCAGGATCAGCATGATCAGGCCCATGCCCTTTTGGCCGTCGTTGGAGCCGTGCGCGAAAGATACGCCGGTGCAGGTCAGGATCAGCAAGCCGCGTATCCACCATGGCGGCGGTGTATTGCCGTCCGGCGCTTCATACAGTTCCTTGTTTTTGACAAAAACGCGCAGCGCCAGCAACAGCAGCGCGGCACAGACGAAGCCGACCAGCGGTGACAGCAGCAATGAATAACCGATCTTCGCAGCCTGTTCCCAGTCCACGCCGCTGGTGCCGTCGCGGCCGTGCATCAGCGCATTGGCCACGCCCACGCCCAGGATGGAGCCCACCATCGTATGCGAAGAAGAGGCCGGCAAACCCAGCCACCACGTGCCCAGGTTCCACATGATGGCGGCGATCAGCAGCGCAAATACCATCGCAAAACCGGAACCGGAACCTACCTGCAGTATCAGCTCCACCGGCAGCAGCGAAATGATGCCAAAGGCCACCGCGCCGCTGGATACCAGCACGCCGATAAAGTTGAAGAAACCGGACCACATCACCGCCACATTAGGCGGCAGCGAGTGCGTGTAGATGACAGTGGCAACCGCATTGGCGGTATCGTGGAAACCATTGACGAATTCAAAACCCAGCGCAATCAGCAGGGCCACGCCGAGCAGGAAATAGGGCAGCCAGCTGCCTGTGCCGCCGCCGGCATCGGTCACATCCATCGTCAGGCTGTAGGCGCTGAACAGCAGGCCTATTGCCAGCAAGGCGATAAAAATGATGGCGGTGACCGGTCCATTTTTCTGGTCTATGCGCGGACCGGACGGTTTTTTGGAGGAAGGTGGCTTGGATGCAAGTGCATCCATTGTTTCGGCGCTGGTACTCATGGCAGGATGCTTTCACAAAAGAAAGGAGATGGATTTGAGCGTAAAACGGTTGCTCAAATCTACATTTCAAATGTGACGCGTTTGTGACGGGGGTTGGAATTCCGTGCGCCTGTTGCCGGTTGGAAAATTGCGGTGTGCTGGGGATATTTTCCATGCCCCGCTGTGCATCATTGCGGTGGCATTTCAGTCTGGCTTGGGCTTGCCGATGCGATATTGGGCAAACTGTTTATACCGTAAAACTACTGTCGACCTTGTTTTTTTGAAATTCTATTTTAATATGGATTTGCTCTCCAGGAATTGATCGCCGGGGCTCTGAGGTTTGACCCGAGCACCAGTCGACGGAACAGTGATGTACTTATAAAAATCAAAGGAGACTGCCTTGCAAAACTTCAATTCACACCGCCTCATCGAATAGCTGCAGCGCGGAACGTTTCCGTTCCACCCATGCGCTGCGATTCATCACAGCACGTTGCCGCACTACCCGGCTGCCCATTTGCACGGGAGGATGGCTTACGTCTGTACGGCTCAGGCTGCGCATGCAATACCACCACAGCAAGAGCGGAAAACGCCGGCATCGTTTGCATTCCTGATCCACATAATATATCCACAATGGAGACACCATCATGGCTTTACATTGCAAGACTGTAGCCGGACGCCTGGGGAAATTCCTCGCCGCCATCGCCTTCCTGCTGCCCGCCTTTAGCGCGCAGGCACAGGTCACTGCCGGCCCCGGCGCCTGGAGCAGCAACCAGACCTGGGCCGCGGACACCGTCAACGGCGGCAATCTGACCGGTTATTTCTACTGGCCCGCCACGCAACCGACACTGGCCGGCAAGCGCGCTTTGGTGCTGGTGCTGCACGGCTGTACGCAGACCGCCGCCGGAGACGTGATCGACAAAACGGCTAACCACGGCTTCAACTGGAAGGCCATGGGCGACCAGTACGGTGCGGTGATCCTGGCGCCAAACGCCACCGGCAATGTCTACAGCAACCACTGTTGGGACTATGCCAGCACCAATCACAACCGCACGTCCGGCCATGACGCCATCCTGCTGGATCTGATCAACCGCTTCTTGACCAACCCGCAATACGCAATCGACCCCAATCAGGTCTATGTGACGGGCCTGTCTTCCGGCGGCGGCGAAACCATGGCGCTGGGCTGTATGGCGCCGGATATTTTCGCCGGCGTCGGCATCAACGCCGGCCCGCCCCCCGGCACCACTACCTTGCAGATAGGTTTTGTGCCGTCCGGTTATACCGCCACGACTGCCACCAATAACTGCCGCAGCCTGGCCGGCAGCAACACCGCCAAGTTTGCGACGCAGATCGCCAGCGTGGTATGGGGCACTTCCGACTATACGGTGGCGCAGGCCTACGGCCCCATGGATGCGGCAGCAATGCGCGGCGTGTACGGCGGCACATTCACACAGGGCAGTGCGGTGACCGTGCCGACCGGCGGCAGCAATATTCCCTACACCGACAGCAACGGCAAACTGCGCACGACCGAGATCACCGTCACCGGCATGGCGCACGCGTGGCCGGCCGGCAGCGGTGGCCAGAACAGCAATTATGTCGATTCCACCAAGGTCAACTACCCATCCTTCCTGATGAACTTCTGGTTCAACAATAACCTGCGGGTTTCCACCGTGGCGGCGCCGGTAATGACATCCTGCAGCGCGACTGTGTCCGGTTCCAATGCCACCATCAGCGGCGCGGCGACCGATTCCGCGGGCAGCATCGGC
>JAYSKH010000187.1:0-17972 GCA_043726505.1 Undibacterium sp.
ATAACCAGTAACGACGACATCATTGATCTGGGAGTTATCGTTCAGCACCTGTGCGATCTGGTCCAGCTTCGGTTGATCCGGGCCAAGTTTTGCGCTGTCGAAGGCAAACAGTTCGGTGGCGGTCAGCGTCACTTTTTCAAAGCGTGCTGGCGGTGGGGCAACCGGCGCTGGTGCTGGCATCGGAGCCGGGGCTGGCGCTGCCTGCGGCATAGGTTCTGGTGCGCGTTCTACCGGGCGTGTAGGCGTGCTGCCGAATGCATAGGTCAGGCCGACGTTGAGGTAGTTGTTATTGCTGTGGCCGAAGTTGAAGTCGTCACCACGCATGAAGCCGTGTACGCGGCGCAAGTCAGCCTGCATCGCCCAGCGGTCTGAGAAGCCGTACTGGAAGCCGACACCGGCATTCAGGTAAGGAGAAGTCTTGCGGGTTTCCACCAGTCCGCGGTTCAGCTTGTCACGTTCCGCACCGCCGCCTACCAGCACAAACGGACGGAAACTTTTGCGAGAGAACATGTACAGCGCATCCACGCCCAGCGTATTTTGCTGGTAGCGCTGGCCGTTATCACGGTCCCGGCCATAGCTGGTGCCGAACTGTATATCCCAGTTAGGCGATACCGGCTTACCAAAACGCAGTGCAGCGGATTCGCCCCTGTCGCCGGCGCCAAAACGGGAGTCCGCATCCAGCACGCCCAGGCTGGGAGCGACATACCAGGATGGATTGTAATCATAATTTTCCGGCGAGCGTTGCGCGAGCGCAGAAGCGCTTGCGGCGCACAGCAAGGTAGCAGCAATTGCCAGTGTGGACAGTTTGTGGGTTTTTTTATGCATAGGTACTCCTAAAATATTGAACGGAATTCCAGATAAGCAGCTAAAAAATTTATAGCAATGTCTGGAAGCTGAACGCAGGTTAAGTGACGAGCGCATACCGCCTCTGTTCGGCTTCTAACACAGGTTTTTTTGAGTGGTTTTTTTGCACCTGATTGAATGTAGATGTTGTGCATTTACGTCAGTTGCACTTGCAGCGCAGCCGGTCGCTTGAAGCCTTACTGGAATACAATGATGCTTTGTGGGTAAGCTTTGATCTCACTTTTTTAATCTGACCGGTTCTCCACTTGAAAACAGATATCCAATTCCGCCTGCGCATACGCCGCGGCGACGAGGTCGTGATAGGCCCGGGGAAAATTGCGCTGCTGGAAGCAATTGCAGCTACCGGTTCCATTTCGGCCGCGGCCCGCGCACTAGACATGTCCTATCGCCGCGCGTGGCTGCTGACCGATGAAATGAACCGGGGCCTGACGATGCCGGTGGTGGAAGCAAAAAGTGGCGGCAGCAAAGGCGGCGGAGCGGCGCTGACGCCGACGGCGATGGAGATTATTGCCCGTTACCGCGCGATAGAAAAAATTGCACAGAAGGCTGCACGGCAGGATCTGGATGCACTGCTTGGCATGATCGCAAAATAGAATCACGAACTGGAATCGTTAGCCGTAGTCGCTCACCGGTGTCGTTCACGGAAGTCGCGATTAAAAGCCTGCGCTCAGCGCAAAGGCAACAGAAAGAAATGACAGGAAATTTCCCTCGCCGCGAATGGGCGAGGGGAGGGTAGCGCGAGTGTAAGGCCGCTCTTTATTCAGCCAAACCCATGGCGTGCGAATAGCCGCCATCGACATACGTGATTTCGCCGGTGATGCCGCCTGCCAGCGGTGACAGCAGGAAGGCTGCAGCGTTGCCGACATCATCGATCGTTACATTGCGGCGCAATGGTGAGTTTGCCGCTACTACACTCAAGATCTTGCCGAAATCCTTGATGCCACTGGCGGCCAGCGTCTTGATCGGACCTGCGGAAATACCGTTGACACGAACACCTCGCTTGCCCAGCGATTCCGCCAGGTAGCGTACGCTGGCTTCCAGCGATGCCTTCGCCAGACCCATGGTGTTGTAGTTAGGCGTGGCACGCAGCGCGCCGAGGTAACTCAGCGTTAGCAGTGCCGCATCCTGGCGCAGCATAGGCAGCGCCGCCTTGGCCAGTGCAGGGAAGCTGTAAGAGGAAATATCATGCGCGATACGGAAAGCTTCACGCGACAGGCCGTCCAGGAAGTCACCAGCAATCGCTTCGCGCGGTGCAAAGCCAATCGCATGCACGAGGCCATCCAGGCCATCCCAGGATTTGGCCAGATCGGCAAATACTGCATTGATTTGCTCATCGCTGCCGACGTCGCAATCAAATACCAATTCGCTGCCGAATTCTTTGGCAAATTCGGTGATCCTGTCCTTGAAGCGTTCGCCCTGGTAAGTAAATGCCAGTTCAGCGCCTTCACGGTGGCAGGCTTTGGCAATGCCGTAAGCGATGGAACGGTTGGACAGCACACCGGTGATCAGAATTTTTTTGCCTTGCAGAAATGCCATGTTAACTCCTGGTATTACCGCGCACTGCACGGTAAGGTTTTTATGCTAAACGGGCTTGAACCGCTTATTTATGATCGAGTGACCGAAGCCTCAACAAAGAATCCAGACAAAGATCCGGAGTTCTTATCTGGGACTCTTATTTCGAGCCCTGACTTCGAGCCCTGATTTAGAGCCCGCACTCAATTTGTCGACAGGTCGGAATTGTAGATGCTTGTCTTCGCCGCGACAAGCATCAATAATTTGCCATTTTTACAATACAAACGTCATTTCCCTGACCAGTGCGCCGGGCAATACCGCGCCGCCGGTATGTCTTTCACCATACGAGCGGTCATCCATCAGCACCTCGGTTTCACTGGTCAGCGCCACCAGGTTTTCACCGAGGATGCGGAAAAGTGAATCATCAAAGCGCATCACATTCAGCGGCGCCTTGATCTTGCCGTCTTCGACCCAGAAGGTCGCAAAACGCGTCATGCCGGTGATGCGGCAATTGGCGCGGTCGGAAAAATTCAGGTACCACAGGTTACTGACATAGATACCGGTGCCCAGCTCAGCCAGCACCTTGTCCATTTCCAGCGAACCCGGCTGCATGACCATCGCATTGGCGCTTTCGTCATCATCCGCGCCATTGCTGGCGAGCCCGTATTCCTTGGCTGTGCGTGGCGATACCATGCTGCCCACCAGCTTGCCCTGCTGTATCAGCGGCGTTACCGGCGGCTTTAGAAAGCCCTTGGCCTGGAAGCCCGGCGCCAGCCCGGTGGTGCTGTCTTCGCTAAGCGTGATGCTCGTCGCCAGCGATGCATCTGCGCTCAGCATGCGCCGCAGCGGGCTCTGATGGGTGCGCAGGGATTTTTCCGCCAGGCCGCCCCAGTTCAGCATGCCGACCAGCTCATTCAATGCGGTGGGCGTCAGATATACGCGGTAATTACCGGGCGGCACGGTAACCGGCGGAATTGCCAGTAGCGCCAGCCGGTCTGCCGCTTCTGCAAACTTGCGTGCAAACGCGGCGGCATCCCATTCAAAGCCGGCATAGCTGGATTTGACGGCCTTGTCGGTAGCGTGGAACAGGCTCCAGTCGAAATTGAAATTTGCTGTTTCATACCAGTTGCGCTGCCCGTGCGAATTGGCAAAGCCGCGATACAGCGAACCCGCTATCAGGATGCCGACCATATCTTTTCCTGCAGACGCCTGCAGTATCTGGTCCACCATACTGCCTGTGGACGGCAGATTGGACGGCAGGATCTGCGTGGTGTTTTGCACGTCTGTTGCGATGAGCAGATACGGGTCTTCCGGCAGGTCCGGCAATTGCTGCCTTAACTCGGCAATCGCCTGTGCTAGTGCGGCGCTGTCTTCTTCCAGGTTGCCAGACAGCGTCAGGCTGCTGTTGGCATGCCGCGCGCCATTGATCAGGCTGACCGTCAGAACGCGCTGCACTACGTGGCCGGGCTGCCTGATGGCACTGCGGTTAAAACGCACAAAATCACTGGATTCCGCTGACAACCAGCAGGTGCTTTGTTCGCCGGCCTGCAGCAGGCCATCGATGCAGGCGGCGATTTGATGGAAAAATGCTTGCATCAGGCTTCGCCTCCAAAAACGTCTACCTGGTCAAACAGGCAGGCCGGGGAAGCATGGCCTACGCGTATCACTTGCGATGGCTCGCCCTTGCCGCAAAATGGCGTGCCCATGACGGAAAATGTGGATTCATTGCCCACTGCTTTCAGCGAGCGCCAGAAACTTTCAGAGATGCCGCGGTAATTCGGGTTCCTGACCAGGCCCTTCAGTTCACCATCCTGTATTAGCTGGCCGTATTCGCAGCCGAACTGGAACTTGTTACGTGAATCATCAATGGACCAGGACACGTTAGTGTCCATCAGCACGCCATATTCTACTGACGCGATCATGTTTGCCAGCGGTGTCGTGCCGGGTTCTATGTTCAGATTGGCCATGCGGTCTATAGGCGGGCGGTTCCAGTCGCAGGCGCGCGAATTGGCGACGCCGGAAATACCTGCCCTTGCTTGCGATACATGGCCGCCCAGCGGTCGTTCCAGAATGCCGTTACGGATCACATAATTTTTTTCTGCAGCATGGCCTTCATCGTCCCATTGGTAGCTGGCAAACTGTTCCGCACGGCCTGGGTCATAGCTGACATTGAGCAGGTCGGAGCCGTATTTAAAATGGCCAAACATATCCAGTGTGACGAAGCTGGTGCCGGCGAAATTGCGCTCATCGCCGAGGATACGGTCCAGTTCAACGGGGTGGCCTATCGACTCATGGATCTGCAGCATCATCTGTTCCGGCATCAGCAGCAGATCCATTTTGCCGCTCGGGCAGTTGGGCGCATCGAGCAACGCCAATGCTTCCGTAGCAAGGCGTTTGCCGGCACCGTAGAAGCCCGCCTGCTGCAATACTTCGATGCCGCCCTGGCGGCAGAAACCGTTGTATTGCCCGCCCAAGCTGCGAGTTTGCGTATCCATACCCTGGTTGGCGGTGGCCGCCATGTTCGGGATGATGTAATGGAATTCCTGATGGATGTCCGCACCGGCCGTGCTGAGGTACAGCTGCTCCGAACGGGTAGTGCCTACTGATGCATACCAGTCCACGATACGGTCATCAAGCTTGCAGCCGGCTGCCTCCTGCATCAGCAGGCCTATCATATCCTTGCGTGACCAGCCTGCTGCAGCGGGGCCGTTATAGCTGCCGGTGGCGGCGGTTTGTTCTATGCTGCTGTAGTCAATGACCGAACGGCCTGCGCTGGCCTTGGCCCAATCCCGGGCGCGGTCCACGGCCTGTTGCAGACCGGACAGCGACAGGTCGCTGGTGGCAGCGTAACCGTAACCGCCCTGATGGATCACGGTGACCATTACGCCGCGGTTGCGCGACGTAGACAGCGGTTGCAATATATTCTGGCGTACGCGCAGCTGTTCGCTGCTTTCATTGACGACGCGCAGTGAACAAAAATCTGCGGCGGGGGAGAGTTGTTTGAATAAGGCTCTTACTTTGTCCAAGATGTCTACCTTTCTCTATCTTCACACAAGCTGCAAGCGGGAAGGGCGCGCAGGCAGGTGAGTGCCTGCGCTTTTTGCTGGTCGCTGATCAGAAGATCAGCGGGGACTGAGGCTAATGGCCATGCAGGCCACGGGGTATCGCGTTCAGCAGAGCCTTGGTGTAGGGCTGTGTCGGGTTGTGGTACAGATCATCCGAATTCGCCAGCTCCACGACTTTGCCTTTATTCATCACCATCACCTGGTCGGCGATGTACTTCACCACGGCCAGATCATGCGAGATAAAGATATAGGATAGCCCAAATTCTTCCTGCAGGTCTTGCAGCAGGTTGAGTACCTGCGCCTGCACCGATACGTCCAGTGCCGATACGGACTCATCACATACCAGCACTTCCGGTTTCATCGTCAGGCAGCGTGCAATCGCAATACGCTGGCGCTGGCCGCCGGAGAATTCGTGCGGGTAGCGGTGAAACGCAGCAGCGGGCAGGCCGACTTTTTCCAGCAGCTGATGCGCCATCTTTGAACGTTCACCTTCGCTGGCGCCGATATTGTGTATCAGCATGGGCTCCATCAGGATCTGGCCGACGGTAAAGCGCGGGTTCAGTGATGCATACGGATTCTGGAAGATGATCTGGATACGGCGCTTGTATTGCAGGAACTCCTTGTTGGACATGGACAGGATATCCTTGCCTTCAAAGATGGCCTGGCCCGATGTCGCCTGGTGCAGCCGCATCAGCGTCAGGCCTACCGTAGTTTTGCCTGAGCCGGATTCACCGACCACACCCAGCGTCTTGCCGCGCGCCAGCTTGAACGACACGTCTTCGACCGCGCGGAATTCCTTCTTGCCGAAAAAGCCTTCGCGGCTGTAGAAGCTCTTGCCCAGGTTGCGCACTTCCAGCACGATGTCTTCATTGCCGGTCAGGCCACGCGGCCTTTCTTTCTGCTCCACCAGCGCGCCGTTATTGTTCATGAAATCGCTGATGACCGGCAGGCGCCATGGGCGCGAGTCGAGCGAAGGGCGGCAGTGCAGCAGTGCCTGCGTATAGGTATCCTTAGGCTGTTCGAAAATCTGCCTGACGCTGCCTGCTTCGCGCACTTCGCCGCTGCGCATGACAATAACATGGTCGGCAATTTCACCGACCAGCGCCAGATCATGCGTGATGAACAGCACAGACATTTTGTGCTTCTTGCGCAGCGCTTCGATCAGGTCGATGATCTGTTTCTGGATCGTCACGTCCAGAGCCGTCGTCGGTTCATCGGCAATCAGCAATTTTGGTTCGCAGGCAATCGCCATCGCAATCATCACACGCTGCTGCTGGCCACCGGACATCTGGCTGGGGTAGGCATCGATCTTTGTGGATGGTTCGGGAATGCCGACTTCTTCCAGCAATTCAATGGAGCGCTTGCGTGCCTGTTTTGCATCCATGCCCATGTGCAGACGCAATACTTCACCGATCTGGAAGCCGACGGTGAATACTGGGTTCAGCGACGTCATCGGCTCCTGGAAAATCATCGAGATTTCCTTGCCGCACAGATCGCGCCTTTGGGCAATGCTCATGTCCAGCAGGCTGCGGCCTTCAAACAAGATTTTGCTGGTAGGGGCAATGCTGGAGGTGTCCGGCGGCAGTAAACCCATGATCGCCAGCGAGCTGACCGATTTGCCGCTACCGGATTCACCGACCAGCGCCACGGTGGAATCGCGTGGAATCTCAAAGGAAATGCCTTTGACAGTTTCCACGCTTTCTTTTTTATTGATACGGAAGCTGACACTCAGGTTCTCGACTTTTAACAATGTTTGTTCGCTCATGGTCTGTCCTTATTTCAGCTTAGGGTCGAGCGCATCGCGCAGCGCGTCGGTGAACAGCGAGAAGGCAGTGACCAGCACCGCCATTGCCGCCGTTGCCGCGACCAGTTGCCACCATTTGCCGAGTATCAGCTCATTCTGTGCTTCATTCAGCATGCTGCCCCAGGACACCACGCCGACCGGCACGCCGAAACCGAGGAAGCTGAGAATGACCTCCGATTTGATAAAACCCACGACCAGTATCGATACCTGCACCAGCGCCACATGGCTGACATTGGGGAAGATATGCACAAACATCTTGCGCCAGTGAGAAGCGCCGATTGCATCCGCCGCCCACACATATTCGCGCGCCTTGTGTTTCATGTACTCAGCGCGCATCAGGCGGAAAGGTCCGGTCCAACCGGTGAAGGCCAGGATCAGGATAATGGTGGTGATGCCTTTTTGCTGCAGCACCGCCGCTACTGCCAGAATTAGCAACAGGTAGGGGATGGAAGTGAAGATGCTGTAGAACCAATTGAAGAAGTCATCGATGCGGCCGCCGAAATAGCCTGCCGCCGCGCCGAACAGCGTACCCAGCAAGGTTGCCAGGAAAGCCGCAACTAGGCCCACGACGATGGAAGTCTCTGCGCCCTTGACGGTTTTCTTGATGATGTCATGGCCCCATTTGTCTGCGCCGAAAGGCAGCGTTGTCTGCTTTTCTATTACGACTGCCTTGCCGGTTTTGGCCAGCGCGGTATTGATCTCGGCCATTTCCTTGGCCAGTGGATCGGCAATGCCATAGTCGTTGATGGGTGTCTGGACTTGGGCATCACCGCCGGGCTGCTTACGCAGTTCGCGGATGATGTCTTTTAAAGGGTCTAGCGGATTTTCCGGCGGCGGAGCCTCGGCGGCGGCCTGGCCTGCACCGGCGCTATCGGCGCCGATGAAACCCGGCGGCGCATAGCTGACGGCGATTTCCTGTTCCCAGTCTGCCGCGATGATGCCGGTGGCAGACAGGACCAGCGTGATCAGGAAGGCGATCACGATGCCCATTGCCGTCATTGCTACCTTGTCGGCGCGCAAGCGGCGCCATGCCAATGCCCAGAGACCCGGGGAAACTTGTGCTTGTGTTGTGGACATGTGTGTTTCCTATTTCAACTGTACGCGTGGATCGACTGCCTGGTACAGGAGATCGGTCAATAGATTGAACAGCATTGTCGCGGCGGCGACATAAACAGTAATCGCCTTGATGACGGGGAAGTCACTACGCTCCACGGCGAGTATCACTTCGCGGCCTATGCCGGGAATGGAGAAGAAGCGTTCAATCAGGAAGGCGCCTATCAGCAGCGCCGGCAAGTTGGACATCACATAGGTAATGATAGGAATGGAGGCATTGCGCAGCACATGCACCCATTTGACGCGGCGCTCCGGCACGCCCTTGGCGCGTGCGGTCCGCACATAATCCTGGTTCACTTCGTCCAGCATGAAAGTGCGGAACAGCCGCAGGCTGGGCGCGACGCCGACTGCCAGCGCAATCAGGATAGGCAGCGCCGAGTATTTGAACAGGTTTTCCGCAAAGCTGTCGCCCCAGCCCTGCACAGGGAACAGGCCGAACTTGTAGGCAAACACATACTGGCCGACGATGATGTAGACCAGGATACTGACAGACATGCCCATCGTGCAGGCGATCATCACTGCGCGATCGGTCAGGCTGCCGCGCTTGAAGGAAATCACCAGTGCCAGAGCAATGGCTACCAGGGTTTCAATGATGGTCAGCGGCACCAGTACGGTAAACGAAGGGCCAAGACGGGTGGCGAGGATAGACGACACTGTCTCACCGGTACTCCAGCTGGCGCCGAAGTTGAAGGTAACGATCTGCTTGATGAAAATCCACAGCTGTACATAATAGGGCTGGTCTATTCCCAGCTGTTTGCGGATATTCGCGATCATTTCCGGGTTGGACATTTTGCCCGCCAGGATATAGGCCGGGTCGCCGCCTATCCAGTTAAACAGGACAAATACCAGCAGGATCACCCCCAGCATGGTAGGTATCATTTGCCAGAGTCGGCGAAGGATGTAGGCTGTCATTGGATACTCTCTTGGTTTCTATGGAAGCGTGTATGCAGGCGCTTTCCGGGAGGCAGGGTGTGGATCAGGGCGCGGGTGGTCATTTGCGCTTCTCAATATCGAAGAACATCCATTCGCCGTAAATGATAGGGTGTTTTTTGTAACCGATGACGCGCGGCTGCGCCAGCATGCTGCGGTAACGCGCAAAGCCTATCAGTTGTGCCGCATTGACTTCCATGATGCGTGCCATCTTGTGGTACAGCACGTCACGCTCAGGGCCGGGCGGCAGCTTTTGCGACTCCACATACAGCTTGTCGTATTCGGGGATGGTGACGCAGCCGTTATTGTTCTGGCCGGTATTGGGGCCGTAAAACAGCTGCATGAAATTATCGCCATCTGGGTAGTCAGCCAGCCACGGTGCATTGCGTGTCTGCAGTTGGCAGGCTTTTTCCGACTTCAACAGCTCACTGAACTGCAGCAGGTCTTCTTTCATGTGGATGCCGATGGAGTCGTAGGATTTTTTCCATACCTCCGTCTGCAGCTTGCCCACCGGGCCGGAGCGCGCGCTGTAGCGGATTTCCAGCGGTTTGCCGTCCGGCAGTGTGCGGTAGCCGTCCGGGCCTTTTTTATACCCAAATTTGTCCAGCAAGGCATTGGCGGCGGCCGGATTGTACTGGATGATGCTTTTGTAATTAGGATCGTGGCCGATCACGCCAGGTGGAATAGGGTAGTTCAGCGCCACCGCATTGCCGTTATAGACGATCCTGATTTCTTCATCGATATTGTGCGACATCGCCATCGCGCGGCGCAGCGCGATCTTTTCCTTGCTGAAACCACCCAGTACGGGGTCTTTCATGTTCCAGTAATAGTAGGTGACTTCAGGGTCAGGGATGCGGGACAGCTGTATGCCTTTTTTTGCCAGCGCGGGTTTCAGCTTGCCGTCGTCCAGCGCCTGCGGCGCCAGCGGGCCTTCCAGCTCAAAAATATCGATCTCGTCGTTCTGGAACGCCAGCCAGCGCGACTGGTCTTCCAGCATCACGCTGATTTCCACGCGGCCGATCTGCGGCATGCGCTTGCCCTTCATGGCGGCCATGATTTTCTGGTCCTCCGGGCTAGGGCCACCCTGATAGTTCCAGATTTCTCCACGGAAGCCGGGGTTGGCCAGCAATACGATCTTGGAGCCGCGCACCCATTCATCCAGCGCCACCATATAAGGGCCGGTACCGACCGGGTGATCCAGCACGGCACCCTGCACATCCCGGTATTTTTCTATCACTTCCCTTGCTACAGCACCGTTAGGATTATGCGCAAGGATCAGGCCCATGTTGAAGTCGGGCTGTGTCAGGCGCAGGCGCAAGGTATATTTGTCGATCAGTTCCAGACCTTCGACCTTGGCGTCGTAATCGAATTTGCCGGTCTTTTTGGCCTGCTCCGCCAGCGCATCCAGCCCGACAATCTTGCCTTCAAACAGCCAGGTATGCGGGGACGCCAGTTTCGGGTCGAACAGGCGCTTGATGGAGTACACATAGTCGGCCATCGTCAGTTCGCGCTTCTTGTCGCCAAAGGCCGGATCAGGCGTGAAATAAATCCCTTTTTTCAGCTTGATCGTATAGGTTTTGGCGTCGGCCGATATTTCCGGCAAGGCTTCCGCGGTGCGGGGGATCAGTTTGACTGGGGACGCCATGTAGTCGTAGCTGAACAGCGTCTCGAAAACCGTGTAGTTGATGCCGGCGGTATACAGATCCCTGGTGACTGCGGGGTCAAAGCCGGTCTCGGCAACGTTGAAGACCCATTTCAGCACCTTGTCCGGGTCGGCTCCGCTGGTTGCCGCTGGAGCAGCGAGTGCTGGATGTCCGGCGGTGACCACCAGTCCGGCTAGCAGCATGGCGCGCGCTATAGGAAATAAACGAAATAATCGTTTGGAAAAAAGACGTGGCTTCATTACTCGGTAACCCTCAAAGGACGGGATGGTGCAGGCTGAATGTGTGCGAATTTACACCAAAGAAGCTGCCGGGATGGAATTGTTTTAGTGGGGCGCTTCTAAGGTGGCAATGGTTAGTGCTTGTCGACGTCGATGTATTCCCAGTCTGAATGCATGATGGGGTGTTTTTTATAGCCCTTGACCCAAGGCCGGATCAGCCAGCTGCGGATGCGTGTGGTGTGCATCAGCCATGGCGTATCTGCTTCCATCTGGCGGTTCATCTGTATATACAGCTTGTTGCGCTCTTCACCCAGCGGCAGGGAAATTGCTTTTTTGTACAGGGCATCGTAGGCCGCCGATTCGTAGCACGCATGGTTGCCCTGGGTTGCTTTTGGCCCGTACAGCAGTTGCAGGAAATTTTCTCCATCAGGGAAGTCCGCATTCCATGCGCTGCTCCACATCTGCAACTGACAATTGGTCCCGGCTTTCAGGTTGTCGGCAAAATTGCCGACGTTAAATTCGACGCGGATGCCGATCTTGTCCAGACCGCGTTTCCAGATTTCTGACTGTACTTTTTTCTCGGCTTGCGCTTCTGTGGTCTTTTTGAGAGTGAAGGGTGTGCCGTCTGGCAGGTTTCGATAGCCGTCCGCACCGCGTTTGTAACCGAAATGGTCGAGCAGTTTATTGGCCAGCGGGATGTCGTAGGAAACACTGTTGCGATACTGTGGATCGTAACCAACCACGCCTTCGGGAATGATCATTTCATCCTTGACGGCCTGGCCCAGGCGCATCTGTGCAATTTCGTCGTCATTGCTGTATGACATCGCGATGGCACGGCGCAGCGCGATTTTTTCTTTGGTATATCCGCCGATGACCGGATCCCGCATATTAAACAGGCTGAAAGTTATGCCGGCATCTGCCACGCGCTGCATGCGGATATTCTGGCTGGAGAAGGCCGGCCTCAGCTTGTCGCCATCCAGCACGGTCGGTGCGGCGATCTGCGGCACCTTGTCGACGTCGATCTGCTTGTCCTGGAAGGCCAGCCAGCGCGATTGTTCTTCTTCTATGATACTGATCTCTACGCGGCCGACCTGGGGCATCTTCTTGCCCTTCATATCCTTGACAATCTGCTCATCCCACGCGCTGCCGGTGGACTGGAAGTTCCACGTGTAGCCACGGTATTCAGGATTGGCCACCATAATGATTTTGCTGCGGGGCAGGTATTTTTCCATCATATAGGCGCCTGTGCCTACCGGGTGCAGGCCCGTTTGCTGTCCATAGGTCTCGATCACTTCGCGCGACACCGCGCCGAACGCGCCGTAGGCAACTATAAATAGAAAGTTGTAGTCAGTGGCCTTCAGTTCTATACGCAAGGTATAGCGGTCCAGCGCTTTCAGGCCAGCCACCGGCGCATCGTAATCGAACTTGCCAGTTTTGTTCGCCTTGGCGACAGCTTCCGCCATGCCGACTATCTTGCCGTCGATAAAGCTCGCGTTGGGAGAGCGGTTGGCCGGATCCAGTATGCGTTTGAATGAGTATATGTAATCGTCGGCGGTGAGTTCGTGCTTCTTGCCTTTGAAGGCAGGGTCTGGCGCGAAATAGATGCCGGGTCTTATTTTGAAGATAAATACTTTGCCGCCATCGCTGACTTCAGGCATTGCTTCAACGGTTCTGGGGATGAGTTTTGCCGGGCTGGCAAGGTAGTCATATGACAACAGAGATTCAAAGATTGCTTCGCTGACCCAGCCGGAGTAGTGATTCTGCGTCTTTGCCATGTCGAAGCCGTCATCTGCCGCCTCAAAGGCTTGCCGTATGACTTTATTCGGATCGGCAGGATTGACCGCTTGCGCCGTATTGGCAACAACCATCGTGCCAGTAAGTAGTGCAACCATCGCTAAATGCATGCCGGATCTGAAATTTTGTTTCCACATATTGCCTGTCCTCGCAGTGGCCTTGCACGCACCCTGCGTGTACAGGGAGAGCCAAAAAAAAGGGCTAACCATAACGCAAGAAGATATTTAGGGGAATAATTTATAAAAATTTTTTTTCGCGCTGTTGCACTAATTTAGTGCGATTTTTTCTTTTCAAAGAGACAAATGAGGGAGTTTCATTAAATATATTTCCTTGTGGGAATTATATTGACTTGGTTCATTGAAACGTAAAGACACAAAATTCTAATATTCGTTGGATATCCTTGATTCAAAAAGAAATTTTATTCTGGTTTAGAGCTCGCACAGCAAATTAAAAGCCAAATGATATTGCTTGAGTATAAGCACATGCTTTTCCCGTGCTGCAAGGCACAAAAATGATGCGGACCGAAACAGGGGTTTTGTCTATGAAAAACAGGCTGTTGTTTTTTTGGGAAAGCGGTAAAAGGCATTGTTGACAGGGCACTGTCAACAATGGTTCCATGCGCCATCAAGATTTTTTTTTGATACGTTAATTTACAAGTGTAAGTGGTGGAGCACAGATTTTTTTACACCAGTTTGCACTCGCAATATCGTGTGTCTAGAGAAATTTTCTCTAAACTTTTCCTTAGGAGTTTGACAAATGTTAAAAGAAAAAATATTGTCTCAGTCAGTGAGAATGATATTTTCTGGCGGTATTGTCGTAAGTATGGGCCTGCTGGCCCATCCGGCATTCGCGCAAGAAGAAACGCAGCGCGTTGAGATCACCGGTTCGGCGATCAAACGTATCGATGCAGAAGGCTCCGTGCCTGTTACCGTGGTCAAGATCGACGACCTGAAAAAGCAAGGTATCACGACTATTGAACAAGTCATGGCTAACCTGAGCGCGGTACAATCGCAGCAGGGTACTAGCCAGGTAGTCGGCCTGTCCACAGGCGGCGCATCGTTTGCTGACTTGCGCGGTATCGGCGCCAACAAGACTCTGGTCCTGTTGAACGGCCGTCGCCTTGCAAACAACGCCTATGACAGCTCCGCACCCGATTTGAACATGATCCCGTTCGCAGCATTGGAACGTGTTGAAGTTCTGCGTGACGGCGCTTCCGCGCTGTACGGTAGTGATGCAGTTGGCGGTGTAATCAACTTCATCACCAAAAAAGATTTCAAGGGTTTCACTATCACTGCCGGCGCAGATTCTCCGCAGCATGATGGCGGCAAATCGAACAACATCAATGTTGGCTTCGGTTTCGGCGACCTGAACAAAGATGGCTACAACATCTTCGGTGTGGTTGATCACCAATCCCAGAACCGTGTTGGCGGCACTCAGCGTCCATTTAACACGCGTTATGCAGGCGGCCTGTCTCCAACGACTAGCCCAGCGAACTATTTCCAGGCTGGCGATAACGGTAACCCGACAGCGCCATCTTGCGCGGCCGGTACTAACCTGGTTTCCGATGGCGGCACAACTGGCTGTAACATGACAACATCCAGTTTTGTTGACTATGTTCCTAAGAGCGAGCGCACTACAGCCTTGCTGAAGGGCACATTGAAGATCAGCGAAAATCATGAACTCGGCGTTGAGTACATGACTAGCCAGAACAATGTATCGAGCCAGATCGCTCCGGTTCCATACGGTGGCCTGCGCCAGAATCCATTCCTGATCGACGGCGTCACACCTAACCCGTACTATCCAGGTCATTCAGGCAACTCGTTTGTACCGAACATTCCTTTGAGCGGCACTTATGTGCCTGCAACTGGTTTGCCAGCAGGTGCGCAACCAGGTTTTGTGAACGTGAAATGGCGCGATCTGCCTAACGGACCTCGTGCTGATAACAACACCAACAAACAAGAACGTTTCATCACTTCCCTGACCGGCACGATCGGCGCCTGGGACTATGACACTGCGTTGACATGGAACCAGAACAAGGTTTCTGAAAACCTGATGGGTTATAGCGATGGCGGTATCATTACTGCCGGCGTGTTGAACGGTATCATCAATCCATACGGTGCGCAAAGCGCCGCAGGTACTGCGTTGATCAATAGCGCTGCTTTGAATGGCAACATTCAAAACGCTAAAGGCACAACCAAAACTGTTGATGCACACGCTAGCCGTGAACTGGGCGATTGGCTTGGCGCAGGCCGTCCTGCCGCGATCGCTATCGGTGGCCAGTACGAAAAAGAAAGTTTCATCAGCGCAGCAAATCCTGTCTACGCCGCCAAGGTTGTAGCCAGTACAGGTATCGATCCAAATACACTGAACGAAGGTTCACGCAATCTTTCCGCTCTGTACGCAGAGTTGAACTTGCCGGTTCTGAAGTCTTTGGACGTGACTGTTGCTGTTCGTGAAGATCACTACAGCGATTTCGGCAGCACAACAAATCCTAAAGTCAGCTTCCGCTTCCAGCCTACAAAAGAAGTGCTGATCCGTGGTTCGTACTCCACAGGTTTCCGCGCTCCTTCCCTGTATGAGATCAACTCGGCTCAATCGTACACAAATACGACCAAGCAAAATGATCCTATCAACTGCCCAGGCGGTACTCCGATTGCAGGTAAGCCACGTGCAACAAACTGCGCGCAGCAATTCCAGTCTCTGACAGGCGGCAACTTCAACCTGAAGCCAGAAAAATCGAAAAATGCGACGCTGGGTATCATCGTCGAACCTATCGCCAATCTGACTGTTGGTGTGGATCTGTGGTCTATCGAACTGCGTAATGCAATCGGCACACTGCCAGCAAATGACGTTTTCGCTGATCCAGTGAAATTTGCTGCTCTGTACCATCGCAACCCAGCTGGCGACCTGGCAACTGACGGTTCGCAATGTCCTGATCCAACAACTTGCGGCTACGTCGATCTGCGTACGCAAAACTTGGGCGGCACCAAAACAAACGGTGCTGACATCACGGCAAACTACAAGCTGCGTACCAGCGCTTATGGTAGCTACACATTTGGCTTGAACAGTACTTATGTCAACAAGTATGAATACCAAAATGAACCAGGCGGCATTTGGCTCAAAAACGTTAGCGTCTACTCTGGCGTAGGCCCAGTATTCCGTTGGCAGCATACTGTCAACGTGAACTGGACAGGCGGCGCGTTTGGTGCTGGCTTGGCTGCTCACTACAAATCTGGTTACCTGGACTCTCCTGATGATTCCCCAATCGTCGGCTTCCGTGTTCCTTCCTACACCACATTTGATGGCTATGGCACATGGAACGTGACTAAGGCGTTCTCTGTAACTGCTGGTATCCGTAACCTGTTTGACAAAGATCCTCCACTGAGCTATCAAACTCAGACTTTCCAAGCTGGCTATGATCCACGTTTCACAGATCCACTTGGTCGCACATACTACATGCGCGGTACTTTTACATACTAATATTGTGTAAACAGTATCAAGCAATACTAGTAGCGTAATACTTCGCCCGGGATTTTTCCCGGGCGTTTTTGTTTGTACTTCATCCGGTCTTTCTGGCCTTTCTTTCCCTCGCTTCGCTTTTTTTTCAGAACGCCGCGTTTCATTGAGCGGGTTCTTGCCGCTATCTGGGCCTGCCGGGTTGCCTTGTCCTTACCTCACATGCAAAACGGCATTACCAGGCTTTCAGCCTGTATGTGCGTTGTGCCATTACCCCCCATACATTTTGCCAATTGAACTCATGCTATCTGGTCATGGCCGTTTAGTCCGCCAGCGCCTATTCTGGATAAAGAGAAAGTCGAGAGAGCTGCTGTGATAATGCAAACGACTTGAACAGAGGCGGCACGGATTGGCCCCGGCTGGGTTTCTCTGCGCCTAATGAACCGGCAGAAAGCGTAGTGACCGACCAGTTATCGCTTTAAGCGGTTTTGAGGAGGCAGGGCGGCTTGAGCTTGTCCGCGGGTGGTGCAAGCGCGTGGAGGGCTCGCTGGATGGCTTAAATGCGGTCAGGCAGCAGAATGTCTGATTGAGAATGATTCACCTTTTGAGGCATGTCCGCGCTTGCCTTGGTCTTGCCCGTGGTATGGACTTCTTTCAGCGCTCAGGCATGAAAGTTGCTAATTTTCCTTGCTCATAAGGCTGTAAGCCGTGAATGCACTTTTTTCGATTTGTTGATCACAAAGCCTGCATTTTCACCTCGAAACTGGCTAATGAAAAAAAAATCTAAAAAATAATTTTTTAAAATTAAGCGGAATCCATGGCGTTTTATATCGGAAATTGCCGTAGGGAATTCAATTTCATAGGTTTTGCTGAAGATACATGTTGCTTCGCACCAAAGTGATGCAGTTTTTTTGCCCCGCATATTTGGTTTGAAAGAAAATTTTATTTTGGTCCAATCGGGATGCAACAAATTTTAAGAATTTCATAGCAATATATTGGTGAGTGCCTCCAATTTATGCTGCAATGCACAAATAAAATGCACTTAAAAATCAAGCTTGCCTCACGATAATTGCTTGTTGTTTTTTTTGTTTGACCTAAGAAAAGCGGTATTGACAGGACTACCCCGGAAGTGGTTCCATGCGCAATCCAAAATTTTTTTGCTATTTTTATTTTCATAAACGAGTTGGTTAATCGATTGCGTCGATGAATTTGCAAAAAGACTAGTTAATGACAAACAGGTATTTTTTTGCTTTTTTGTAGTATGTTTTGGGGGGCATGTGATAATTCAGGAATGGTATATTGCAGTGAATGAATTGTCGGTGCCTGAACGTTAATGTACCGTCCGGTTTTTTTAAAGACGGTCAATTTCATATACCTTTTTATTGGCTGAATGCATTTATAATGCGTCTCTTGTTTAGGCCGAGTAGTAAAATGCAGTGGTATTGGAGGAAGTAGGTATGGATTTTTCGGATCGACAGCAAGAGCCCGCCAAGAAGTTTACGGGCTTGGCGCTGGTAGTAGTATTTCACTTGGCGCTGGTGTATGCCTTGCT
>JAYSKH010000188.1:0-12887 GCA_043726505.1 Undibacterium sp.
CTGCATTACAAAAAATGGGAAACAGGCGAAACTCGCCTTCGGCTCAAACACACCTGTTTCTGATCCATTTTCTGTAACGCACAAAATGCTGCGTCCCCAGCGGGGGTACTTCAAAAACACCCCCAACTTCAACAACAACCCCAACAACCCCAACAACCCCAACAACCACATCAAGCCAGCTCAGCTTTAAATAGTTCGGTTCTTTCGAAAATGGAGAATCTGGTTGCCGTTGTTTTTGACTTGGTTTTGACTTTCAACCGCTCGGAGCCTCGCCGATTGTTCGGTACAGAAAATGGATCAGAAACAGGTGTGTCTGAGCCGAAGGCGAGTTTCGCCTGTTTCCCATTTTTTGTACTGCATAATCGGGCACCCCGAAGGGGCGAGGCTTGCGGTCGCCTTCTTTTTGCTTACTTTTTCTTGGCGAAGCAAGAAAAAGTAAGTAGCTGTCGGGCTACCCCCGACCAGCAATCCCAAAACAAAACGATACGACTCAGACAAGCGCTATCCGGCAGAAGCAGACCGCGCCCTCACCATGCCAGCGGCAACCCGAATAGCCACCACCATACTCCCAAAATCCGCCAACCCCAAGCCTTGCTCCGCCAAATCCAGCGCCGTCCCATGATCCACAGAAGTCCGTATCAACGGCAGCCCCAGCGTGATATTAACGCCATTGCCAAAACTGGCATGCTTCAGCACCGGCAAACCCTGGTCATGGTACATCGCCAAAACACAATCCGCCTGTGCCAGGTACTTCTGCTGGAACAGCGTATCAGCCGGATAAGGGCCGATGGCGTTGATGCCCAGCGATTGGGCATGCTGCAATACCGGCGTGATGACGTCGATTTCTTCTCGACCCAGGTAACCGTTTTCACCCGCATGCGGATTCAGGCCGGTGACCAGGATACGCGGTTGTGCGAGGCCAAATTTTTGCCGCAGGTCGTGATCGATGATCTGCAGTATTTTCAGCAAACTGTCGAAAGTGATCGCGGCGGAAACGTCTTTCAGCGGCAGGTGCGTGGTCGCCAAAGCTACCCGCAGCGGCTGCGGCAACGTAGCAGAGGCTTCACAGGCCAGCATCATCACGACCTGATCCGTGCCGGTTTTTTCCGCTAGGTATTCGGTGTGGCCGCTGAACGGCACACCCGCGTCGTTGATCGTGCTTTTTTGCAGCGGTGCGGTGACAATGGCATCGCACCAGGCGACGCCGGGCGATACGCTTTCTACGGCCACATCCAGCGTTTGCAGTACAGAGCGGCCGTTGCGCGCATCCAGCTTGCCAGGCACCACATGGGCGGCAAGCGGACAATCGATGACGGTGATCTGGCGCTCGCTGCAGTTAGGCAAGCCGGTATGGCGCAGCGCTTCCAGCGAAACGCCCATCAGGCTGATATCGTCAGCGATATCGGCGGCCAGCATGGACAGGAAAGCGGCATCGCCTATCAGCACCGGCCGTATTTCATGCCGCAACTGCCAGGCTGCCCTGATCGAGATTTCCGGTCCTATGCCCGCTGGCTCGCCAACGGTCAGCGCAATGACCGGAAGTTTCATTATTTGTCTTCTGTGCGGAATTCTACGTAAGCACGGTCACGCAGCTGGCGCAGCCAATCCTGCAATGCCTCGTCGGCCTTGCGGTCGCGTACAGCCTGGCGGGCAGCGGCGCGCTGGCGGTCTTGCGACATATCATCGGTCTTGCGTTCCAGCACCTGGATCAGATGGAAACCGAACTGCGTTTCTATCGGTTCACTGACTTCGTTGATGGCCAGCTTGTTCATTGCCTGCTCAAACTCCGGCACGGTGTCGCCAGGGTAAATCCAGCCCAGGTCGCCGCCCTTGGAAGCCGACAGATCGTTGGAGAAGCTCTTTGCCAGGTCTTCAAATTTAGCAGCGTTGTTGTCCAGACGTTCCTTGATTTCCAGCAGCTTGCGCTTGGCTTCCGCCGATGTTACCAGCGAACTTACCTTGATCAGGATATGACGTGCATGGGTTTGCTGTACCGATGCCGCAGCGGCTGTCTTGGCGCCGTTGATCGCGCGCTTGCCGTTCAGCTTCAGGATATGGAAGCCATTCGGGCTCTTGATGATCTCTGATACTTCGCCTTCCTTCAGCTTGGACACGGCATCCACGAACAGCTGTGGCAGCCTGTCCTGTTCGCGCCAGCCCAGGTCGCCGCCTTTCAGCGCTTCGCTGGAATCGGAGTACGTCACTGCCAGCTTGCCGAAGTCGCCGCCGACCTTCAGTTTCTGCATTACTTCTTCAGCACGCGTGCGGCGCAGAGCAATCTGTTCAGCCGATGCGTTTTCAGGAATACGGATCAGTATCTGCGCCAGATTCAGCTCCTGCGCAGTATTGGTTGGTGTGCTGACGGCAGCCAGGTAGTTGTCCACTTCGGATTCAGTCACCTGTATCTTGTTGTCGACTTCGCGCTCGCGTACACGTTGCATCAGGATCTCGTCACGGATTTCTTCGCGGAACTTGGCAAAGGGCGTACCTTCGCGTTCTATCTGATTGCGAAAATCCTGCAGCGGCATCTTGTTCTGTTCAGCCATGCGGACAATGGCGCGATCCAGATTGGTGTCATCCACGCGGAAGCCGTCTTCTTTGGCCAGCTGTATCTGCGCGCGGTCAATAATCATGCGTTCCAGCAATTGTTTTTGCAATTCGGCCTTGCTCGGCAGCGGCGTACCTTGCGCGGCCAGCCTGCGCTCCACGGTGCGGATGCGCTCTTCCATTTCCTGCTTGGTAATGACTTCGTCATTAACGATGACAACAATACTGTTGACCTGCTGCGGCTTGCCGGATTTGGCGGCGGGTGCCGCCGGCGCGGGTGCTGCTGCAGGCGCAACAATAGGGGCAGTAACCGGAGCCCCAAAAGGCACCACCGGCTGTGCGGCGCTATTGGCGAAATTAACCTGTGACCATGCGGAACTGCTCAGCACCAGTGAAGCGGATATTGCCAGGACGGAAAAAAAATTACGTTGTTTCATGTGCAAGATGTTTCGCATAGTGATCCAAAATTCATATAAAAACAGAGCCCTTGTAACAAATCCAGCAAAGCGGCAGTCTGTCTGACCGCTTTTTTACGCTGGAGTTCTAGGCTTGGCTGTCACTCGTTCTCAGCAAAAGCTGAAATATACACGCTAATTCGATGACTGATAACCCGAAATATTCTTTTTCAGGACATCAATCGGGTTCGATCCCAGGCCGAAGCGGCCCAATCCGCTCAGCTCCAGCTGGAAGGAAAATGCCTTCGTTGACTGTAAAGTTGCCGTGGCGAAACGCTGGACGATGAACCTGAACGCCCAGCAATCCTGCCGGTATTCAAAGCCCGCCACGCCTTCGATCAGTTTCTTGTCCTGCAGAGAATAGTTGCTACGCACTACGCCGTACCAGCGCTTGGCCAGCGGCCATTGACCGGACAGGTCAACCTGCTCCAGCGTATCCCTTTGGTAACGGTATTCAGCATTGATGACCTTGCCGGTTTCCGGTTCCCAGCGCACGCCGTAGTTGGAGCGTACCGACTGGCGGTCAGTCTGGCTGATCTGCAAGGCGGCATCCGCGCTCAGCGTCTTGGATATTTTGCCGTCTGCTGCCAGCAGCAGGTCGGAACGACTCTGCGTGGTAGGTGCATCTGGCAGCGACACCCGCTGCGTATTGAAATAGAAACGCTGACCGATTGCCAGGCGCAGGCGCTCTTCGCCCGAGCCTTCTATATAGCGCGAGATCAGCGCAGCGGTAATCTGGTTGGAATCACCGATGCGGTCGCTGCCGGTAAACCGGTTTTCACTGAAAATCTGCGCAAAGTTGAAATCGGCGGTGGCGCTGTCGAAATTCGGGAACAGGCTCTGATCCTTGTACGGGGTGCGCACATAGAACAGGCGCGGTTCCAGCGTCTGCGTGATTTCCTCGCCGAAGAAGTTGGTCTTGCGCTCAAAGATCATGCCGCTATCAATGGACATTGTCGGCAAAACGCGGCTGAGCTGCGTCGGCTGGCCTGGATCTGGATTGCTCAGTTGATAGCTGGTTGCATGCAGCGACAGCTTTGGTGTGATGAACCAGCCCGGATGGATAATCGGGTAGGAAATCTGCGGA
Organism: Undibacterium sp.; assembly: GCA_043726505.1. Taxonomy (GTDB): domain Bacteria; phylum Pseudomonadota; class Gammaproteobacteria; order Burkholderiales; family Burkholderiaceae_D; genus Undibacterium. The sequence continues at coordinate 4,090 of JAYSKH010000188.1, forward strand.
TTGAACACTTCACGGTCGCCGCGCACCATCGACGGATGCCAGAAACGCGTCACTGAAGAATCCAGCGCCCAGTCAAAACCGACCAGGTCACGCTGCTCTGCATGGAAATTCAGCTGCGGCAGACGGTCGTAAGGGCGCGCAATAGGCGCCGCCGGGTCTTGCAGCACCTGATAATTGGAGGCCCGCACATTCAGGCTCCAGATACTACCGTAATACGTCAGGTCCATCTCGCGCAGCAGCAGGCGCTGCGCCGTCTTGGTGATGGAGCGCGAAAAATCGCTGGGGTAGTCATCGTCGGAGGCGGCGTTAATGTCCCACGAGAAATCCAGGTTGGGCAGCAGTTTCTGCTTGTGCACCGATGCGATGGACCAGCGGTTGGTCTTGGTCTGCTGGTCGTCCAGCAAGCCCTCTATGCTCGTTTCACCGGAATAGGTATCACCCAGATAACGGCCTTCCACGCCCATCTGCAAACCGCGGCGGGCAATCATTTTGGGGAAGAAGGTCATATCGCGGTTGGGCGCAATATTGTAGTAATAAGGCAAGCCGAACTCCGCGCCACCTTTGGAGGTAGCGCCAAAGGTAGGCGGCAGCAGGCCGGACTGGCGCGCACCCGACAGCGGAAAGCTGAGGCTGGGCGCCACCAGGATAGGCACATCCTTGAAATACACGGTGGCTTTTTTGGCAACGCCACTATCCAGGCTGGTATCCAGCGTCAGCGTTTCAGACCGCAGATACCAGTCGGGGCTCAAACCCTCGCAGGTGCTGTAGGTGCCGTTGCTGATGACGGAATGTTCTTCGCTCTCGAAATCCATGCGCTGCGCATGGCCCTGCGCATTGTTCTTGACCAGTTTATAGATGGGATTTTCGATGAAACCGATGCCGGTATCCATCTGCATGCTCATCGAATCGCCTTTGTAGCAATCGCCGAAGCGCTGCATGCTGACGTTGCCGGCAGCATCAACCTGGTCATCCAGGTTGTCGTAAGAGCCACGATCCGCCTTGATATGCGTCGTACCCTTGTCGATTTCCACGCCGCTGTCAAAGGAAACAAAACGCTCGGGACGGCCGTGCATGCTCTCCGCCTGCAGCACGGTAGGAGCAGTCTTGTCTATTGTCCTGTCGTCGGCGCGGTTGGACCCGACCAGCCTTACCTCGGGTATCCGGGCGCGGCCCCTGGCCGAGGTGGGGGCGCTGGTGGTACTGGTGGTACTGGTGGTCGTGGCTGTAGCAGGCGCCGCAGTTTCCGGAGGGCTTACCTGTGCTACTGGCGCATCCGTAGCCGCCGCAGTATCGGCAGGCTTTACAGGCAACTGCACTGCCGGCGCCGTGTCAGACGGCGATTGCTCGCTTGCTGCAACCTGCGCCTGGGCCGGAATGGCAGGAGCGATCACGGCGACTATCGCAGAGAAAATAGGAAACAACTGCTGTGAATGAGATAATACGGGTTTCCAGCGCATGTAGACGTCTAGGTAGGTGTAAGTGGTGCTCAATGGCTAACAAATAGCTAACAACTAGCCAACATGGCGCCAACATCGGCGCTTGATTTTAAATTAATCGCCTATTATAGGTGAACTTGGCGATAACACGGACAAGTTGCCGTTGCCATCCGCCTTAGGACTTGTAACAATTGCTGGAAAATTCCGGCTGAGCACTGCAAGTCCTGCTTATAAATAAAGAAATTCGGTCATGTCATCTATACAATCAACAGAAAACGAACGCCAGACCGCCCTGCGTAACTGGCTGGCTGGCATCAGCACCCCGGCCTTGCTGCCGGACACCATACGCCGCGCGTCGGCCGATGCGAGCTTCCGCAGCTACTACCGCGTCGATGCGGCGGATGGCCAGACCTACATCGTCATGGATGCCCCGCCGCCGATGGAAAGCGTGCAGCGTTTTGCAAATATCGCCGGCATTTTCGGCAAAATCGGCCTGTCGGTACCGCAGGTGCTGGCCGCCGACAATGAAGCCGGCTTCCTGCTGGTGACGGATCTGGGCACGATCACCTATTTCCACGTGCTCAATAATGACAGCGCCCATAAACTGTACATGGACGCGATCGACTCGCTGATCCTGCTGCAGACGCAGAGCCAGCCGGACGTGCTGCCGGAGTATGATCGCGCGCTGCTGCTGAAGGAGCTGATGATCTTCCCTGAGTGGTATATCGGCAAGCATCTGGGCGTGACCTTGACGGCCGAACAGACCGCCAGCCTGGACAAGGTGTTTGAAGCGCTGCTGGCCAACAACCTCGCGCAACCGCAGGTGTTTGTGCACCGCGATTACCATTCACGCAACCTGATGCTGCTGGACAAGGGCAACCCCGGCGTGCTGGATTTCCAGGATGCCGTGTACGGCCCCATCACTTATGATCTGGTCGGCCTGCTGCGTGACGCCTACGTGCAGTGGGATGAAGAAATGGTGCTGGACTGGGCCATACGTTACTGGGAAAAAGCCAAGCGCGCCGGTTTGCCGGTCAGCGCCGACGTAGACAGCTTCTACCGCGACTTCGAATTCATGGGCTTGCAGCGCCACCTGAAGATACTCGGCATTTTTGCGCGCCTGTACCATCGCGACGGCAAGGACGCCTTCCTGGCCGACATGCCTCTGGTCATGGAATATGTGCGCAAGACGGCACAACGCTATAACGTGCTGATTCCGCTGTTGCGTCTGCTGGATGTGCTGGAAGACAAAAAGCCACAGATAGGCTATACCTTCTAGAACACACTCGTTTGCCGCCACAAATCTGCAGCAGAGCATGCTGACCCTATGTTCTGCTTCCATCGCTATCAATTGAAATCGCAAAGAGCACCGTGATGAAAGCCATGTTACTCGCCGCGGGCCGCGGCGAAAGAATGCGTCCGCTGACCGACAGCTGCCCAAAACCTCTGCTGAAAGTACGCGGCCGCCCGTTGATCGTCTGGCATATCCTGAACCTGGTAAAGGCAGGAATCACCGACATCGTCATCAACCACGCGCACCTGGGCCACATGATAGAAGAAGCGCTGGGTGATGGCGCGCAGTTCGGCGCGAAGCTGCAATACTCACCAGAAGAAACCGCACTGGAAACCGGCGGCGGCATCGCCAACGCGCTGCACCTGCTGGGCGATGAACCCTTCATCGTTGTATCGGCCGACATCTATATACCGCATTTCAATTTTGAAGAGTGCAAAAATACGCTGGAAGACAAGGACATGTGGGGCAACCCGCATCCTGTGGACAAACGCGACATCGCCTGGGTCTACATGGTGAAAAATCCGCCCTACAATCTTGCCGGCGATTTTGCGATGAGCCTGATGGGCCTCACTAATCAGGGTGAACCCAAATTTACGTTCGCCAATATCGGCGTCTATCGGCCGGAAATGTTTGCCGCCGTCAAACCCGGCGAACACATGCGGCTGGGCACGCTACTGCGCGAATACGCAGACCGGGGCCAGCTGGGCGGCGAGATGTACAGCGGCTTGTGGTACAACATCGGTACGCCGGAACAGCTGGCGGAACTGAATGCGCCTCTGCCCGCCTCCGCCAGGGCCTGAACACAGCCAACACAATCCACACTACCCAACGCACCTCCAGCCGCATACGAACAGGGAACCCGGCATGAAGCGAGACACTTTCAAGCAAGACATTTTTAAAACGCGCCGCGACAAGCTGTTTACGCTGATGCAGCAGCAAGGCGGCGGCGTCGCCATTCTCCCTACCGCGCGCGAAATGACGCGCAATAGCGACAACCACTTCCCGTTCCGGCACGACAGCTATTTTTACTACTTGTCCGGCTTCACCGAGCCGGAAGCAGTCATTGTGCTGGTAGCCGGCAAGACCGGCAACCGCGCCGTGCTGTTCTGCCGTGAAAAAAACCTGGAACGTGAAATCTGGGATGGCTACCGCTACGGCCCCGAAGCAGCGCGCGAGCACTTCGGTTTCGACGAAGCACATGCGTTTGCCGCGCTGGATGGAGAAATGCCGAACTACCTGGCCGACGCCGGCACGTTGTTCTACAGTACCGGCGCCGACAATAATCTGGATGGATCGTTGCACAACTGGCTGCAGGTAGTGCGCAGCAAGGTACGCAGCGGTATTTCCGCACCGGATAAAACTGTCGACGTGCGCAGCCTGCTGGATGAAATGCGGCTGTTCAAGGACGACAGCGAAATCGCATTGATGCAGCACGCCGCCATCATTTCCGGCGCCGCCCACGCGCGGGCGATGCGGTTTACGCAGCCGGGACGGTATGAATACGAACTGGAGGCGGAACTGCTGCACGAATTCCGCCGCCACGGCGCGCAAGCGCCCGCCTACGGCTCCATTGTCGCAGCAGGGGCCAATGCATGCGTATTGCATTACCAAACCAACGATGGCGCCATCCAGAACGGCGACCTGGTGTTGATCGATGCCGGCTGCGAGCTGGACAGCTATGCGTCCGATATCACACGTACCTTTCCGGCCAACGGCACGTTCAGCGGGCCGCAAAAAACGCTGTATGAGCTGGTGCTGGCGGCGCAGCAGGCGGCATTGGAATGCGCCCGCCCCGGCTCGCGTTATATGGACGGCCACAATGCCGCCGTGCGCGTGCTGACACAGGGCATGCTGGACATCGGCCTGCTGCACAAAGACAAAGTCGGCAGCGTAGAAGACGCCATTGCCGACAGCGCATTCCGCCAGTTTTATATGCATGGCACCGGTCACTGGCTGGGGCTGGACGTGCACGATACGGGCAGCTACCGCGAAACAGAAAAGGCCGGCGACGAAAAACCCTGGCGCAAGCTGGAGGCCGGCATGGTCATCACGATAGAACCCGGCATTTACGTGCGCCCGGCAGAAGGCGTGCCGGAGCAGTTCTGGAATATAGGCATACGCATAGAAGACGACGTGCTGATCACCTCGGAAGGCCATGTTAACCTGAGCCGCGACACTCCTAAGACGGTGACGGAAATTGAAGCGGAAATGCGCTACAGCGGACGGGATGGCGATGACGGACGCCACTAGCACCGAAGTGGCCAATACAGCGGGCGCCTCCAGCGCACCTACCGATGTAGACGTCGCCATCTGCGGTGCCGGCCCGGTAGGCCAGGCACTGGCGCTACTGTTGGCCAGGCGCGGTTTGGATGCGCGCCGCATCGCACTCATTGATGCCAAGAGCATAGAGCAGGCGATGCAGGATGCCCGTTCCATTGCCTTGTCTTACGGCAGCAGGCAGTTACTGGAAAGTGCTGGCGCATGGCCGGTGACGGCAACAGAAATCCATCAGATCCATGTATCGCGGCGTGGCCATTTTGGCCGCACACTGATCGATTGTAAGGAATACTGTCTGCCCGCACTCGGTTATGTGGCCCGCTACGGCAAGCTGGTGGAGCCGCTGCACCTAGCCTTGCAACGGGCCGGTGTAGACGTCAGACGGCCAGTGCAGGTGACGGCGGTCAGTGAAGGCACTGATATGGCGACGCTGAACCTCGCGGATGGGTCTTCCCTCACTGCGTCGGTGGTGGTGCAGGCCGAAGGCGGCACCTTCAACGACCAGGCACAAAAATCGCAGCGCCATGATTACCAGCAGACTGCGGTGATTTCGCATGTCACGGTCAGCACGCCTCTACTGCAAAGGGCATTTGAACGTTTTACCGAGCAGGGCCCGCTGGCCTTGCTACCGCAGGAAGATGGCTATTCACTGGTATGGTGTGTGCGGCCGGATACTGCTGCGGCATTGCTTGCGCTAGACGATGCTGCCTTCCGGCAGGCATTGCAGCAAGCCTTTGGCGAACGTTTGGGCCAGATCCTGACTACCGGAAAACGCTTTTCTTATCCACTGGGTCTGAACGCGCAGGCACAGGCTAGCGCCAGGACGGTTACCATCGGCAACGCCGCGCAGACGCTGCATCCGGTTGCAGGCCAGGGCCTGAACCTGGGTTTGCGCGATGCCGCCGTGCTGGCCAAACTGCTGACGGAAATGCCGCTGCAGCAAACCGCGCCGGACGCCATTGCAGCGCAACTACAAGCTTTCATCCAGCAGCGCGGCAGCGACCGCAACGCGACGATACGCATCACCGACGGCATGGCGCGCGCTTTTGCCAGCTCTGCCGACGGTTCATTGCCGCAGTCGCTGCTGGCGGCGGGCCTGGGGACGGTGGATCTGATCAGGCCGGCCAAGAAATTACTGGCAGAACAGATGATGTTTGGCTGGAGATAGCTACGGCCTGAGCCTGCAGGAATGCAATACGACGCCGGCTACGTCTGTTATTTCTTCATGGGATAGAATGAGCCTGGACACACAGATACGCTTTACTATACCAACAAGCACCAAGAGATTTTTTAAGCAAACGTCCGGGAGGAGAGGAGCTTGCCTGATCAACTTCATCTGAGCCGCAGGCCGTCGCTGGACGACAGCACGGAAACTGGCCGCCTGCTGCTACGCCGGCCCGGCAATGCCGACATCGCGCGGCTGTACGCCATTTGCAGCGACCCGCAAACCAATCTGTATAACCCCGCTGGCCCTTATGCCGATATCCACAAGGCCGAGGCCGTCATGGCCGCGTGGATCGCGCATTGGCATCAGCGCGGTTTCGGCCAATGGGCCATTGCCAGCCGCGAACAGCCGGAGCAGATACTGGGGTTTGGCGGACTCGCCGTGCTGAACTATCTGGACCAGCCGCGCATCAACCTCGGCTTCCGGTTTGCCACCACGGCATGGGGAAAAGGCTATGCCACTGAAATGGCGAGCAAGGCGCTGGAGCTAGCCTTCCAGCGCTTGCAATTTTCCATTGTGCACGCCAAGGTCCGCCCCGCCAATCTGGCATCCGTTGCGGTGCTGGAACGCATAGGCATGCAAAAGGAAGGTGTCATTGATGACGTACCAGGCCGGGAACCCAGCCTGGTGTACACGATGCGCGGGAACCGCCCGGCATCTGCCTAATCTGAATGCGACCCGAACGACCAGGCTAACCAGTCTGGTCAGCCTGAAGTCAGCCTGAGTATGCGCTTAGCGGCGGTTTTCGCCCGCCACGCCGAGATCGGTATTAAAACCAAGCACCTCGCCGGCCCAGATGAAAACTATCCACACCAGGATGCCAAACGGCAGGTAGCCGGCGTAACCTTCTATCGGCATCTCCGCATAAATGTGAATCACATTCACATAGGGGATGTTATAGATCCAGTAGTTGGGGTTGGTTGCCGGTATAGGATTTGGATTGGCGCTGCCGAAATTCCATAGCTCCCAGAAGAAGCCGTTGAACAGCGAGCTGAGCGCCATCAGTATCATCGGCGACCAGTTGCCCGCGGCCATTGCCGTAAACGGCGTCCAGATATTCTTGCGTATCAGCGCGCCGCTGAGCACCAGCAACGGTCCTACCCACAACACCCAGAACAGCGGATACGGGAACACCACCATGGCGCCTATCAGTATCAGGCCCAGCCACAGCATCGCATTGCCAGGCAGCGCCAGCTTGGGACCTTGCGAATAACGCGCCACCATCGCAGGAAAGGTGTTCAGCAGTGAATACCATTCAAAGACTGCCGGCCACACCGTGGTATAGGCAATGATGAATAGCAGCACGATCATCGCATGGCTGAGACCGGGCATCTGCGCATTCGGGTAGTACCAGTTACCCAGCGCGAAATAATCGAAATATTCAAACACGCCCCAACCGACGATCGACACCAGCGCCGAAATGAACAGCGTAGTGGAACGGCTGGACAGCAGCGACTGGCCACCGTTACGGCGGTAGGCCAGCCCGTCCAGCACCAGGATAAAGCCCCACCACAACGGAGTGAATGCGTAGTACACCAGAGTGCCGAATACGGTCACCCTGGACCACATCAGCCACAAGAAAAATACAGTCAGCACCACGCCTATCCAGAACCAGTAAGGCAGGCGCACCAGCGGCAGCGGTGGCTTGGGCGCCACCGGCTGGAAACCGAACAGCGTAGGTTTGATCAGGAAGGCGGCGATGACCAGTTCCAGCAGCAGCACGACAACAAAAGCCAGCAGCCAGAACGGCGGTGCCTCGGCGACCAATTCCGGCGGGAACACACCAAAGCCCGGCGGCAGATGGGTGGCGGGATAGACAAACCACGCCACGGCAAGCGGCAACAGCAGGCTGGCAAGCATAGGCCAGATCAATCCCAGGGTACGGCGCATATTTTCTCCAAGTAGGTACTAGCAACAACGGACGGTCAGTGAATCAGTGAATCTGAAAACGAAAGCACATCTGAATCTGTATCTGATACTTGAATCTGTGGAGGGAACCTGGGTTGCGGCAGCGTGCTAAAGGCAGCCCGCCGCTCGTCGATTATTTGGTGTTTTTCAGGCCTGGTCTGAGGCGCGCCGCCTGTGCAGCTGTTTTTGCTGGTACATGCGCGTGTCCGCCATTTGCTTCAGGCTGGCCTTGGTGGGGTCTTCCTTGACCAGCGCAGAACCGAAGCTGGCGCCGGCAATGGCAAAATTATCCTTATGCAGCGCTTCCATGGTCCCGGCCAGCATGCCTTCGACATAGCCGGTGTCTCCGCTGCGGCAGGTAATCGCAAATTCATCGCCGCCCATGCGGTGCAGGATCGCTACGCTGCCCAGGCGTTTTTTCAGGTGATAGGAAAAGCTGCACAGCAGTTCATCACCGCGCAAATGACCGTAGGTGTCGTTGTAATGCTTGAGGCCGTCCAGATCGATGATGGTCAGGCTGCCTTGCGGGGGCAGTTGCGCAATTTCGATCTCCAGATTGAAGCGGTTCGGCAAACCGGTCAGCGCATCGGTGTGGGCGATCAGGATGCTGCGCTTGGCGTCGTCGATGGCGGTCTGTCTTTCCTTGTTCAGCAATGCA
>JAYSKH010000189.1:0-4108 GCA_043726505.1 Undibacterium sp.
TTTCCTTCCGTACCGTTGAACTGGGGCGGCCGCCTCGAATACTGCGGCGACGGCTCAATGCGGCAACTGGCGCCGATTTCACCGGCCATTCATCTGGGCGCAGAAAAAGTGCTGATCATCGGCGCTGGCCGTCTGGCCGAGCCGCCCAACGAAAATACTGAGATGGCGCATTACCCTAGCCTGGCCCAGATCGCCGGCCATGCAATGTCCAGTATTTTTCTGGATGGGCTGGCGGTAGATATAGAAAGGCTGATGCGCATCAACAAGACGCTGGCGATGCTGCCGCCTGACCTGAGGAAGATGACGCCGCTGAAACCGGTCGATATTCTCGTCATCGCCCCTTCGCAAAGGCTGGATGAAATCGCCAGCCGCCACACCCGCAATCTGCCGTTGCCGGTGCGCACGATGCTGGGCGGCATAGGGGCGACTGAGGTTCGCGGCGCCGCGCTGGCTTCGTATCTGCTGTTTGAATCCAGCTATACGCGCGAGTTGATTGCGCTCGGCGTCAAAGACACTTATGAGCGTCGCGACGACGTCATTAGTTTCTTCAGCAGCTCTGTAGAAGAATGTCTGACAAGCAAGTCTGCGTAAGATCGCGGGCTGTGGCTTTCCGGTGCATTGTTACCGTAAAACTATTATTCATTAAATAATTACGGTTGATTCGCGGGATACAAAACGTTACCCTATGGGCCTGACCATGTCTGTCGCCGATAAGAGTAATTATGATATTTAAAGCAATTTTTATCAAAAAATGGCTCGCTTTTCTGGCGATGCTGGTGTTGTCGGCATCCGCTTTTGCACTCCAGGCGCCGGTTTCAGGCACGGTTGCCGCGGCAGAGCTGCCGCGTGAAGCCCAGACGACACTGGCCGCCATCAAGCAGGGAGGCCCTTTTGCCTATGACAAAGACGGCGTGGTATTCGGCAATTACGAATCCAGGCTTCCCAGGCAAAAGCGCGGCTACTATCATGAATATACGGTAAAGACTCCCCGGGCAAGAAACCGCGGCGCGCGTCGCATCATCGCCGGCGGTGAGCCACGCACTTCGGGCGAATACTATTACACCGATGATCACTATGAAACCTTCAGGAAAATCAAAGAATAGTCGGGGATGAATTGCAAGAATTGATAAGGGAAACGATGAGCATAGCCGTACCAGAGGATGGAGAAGACTTGCTGGCGAGCGTTGCGCCGAACGTTGTGCAATCCATACGCGCGTTCCGGATTTGCGACCTGCAGGCACAGGCTGCCAAGCTGGGCCAGCACTTTCTGTATGCGTATTGCCTTGAGGCCAGCACCAAGCAACAGGTACTGGGCAAGATAGCGCAGTCGTTTGGTTTCCCGCGGCACTTTGCCAAAAACTTTGATGCCTTGTCTGATTGCCTGACCGATCTGCCTTACAAGGCCGGCCCGCAGGCGGGGTTCGTCATTGTGCTGGAACAATTGCCGAATACACCCAAATTCGACAAGGAAGCGCGGGAAACGCTGCTGGATGTATTCCGTGATGCTGCCGATTTCTGGTCTGATAAAAAAGTTGCTTTCCGGGTGTTTTACTCGTTCGAATAGCTTTTCAGCGGATATTTAAGCTTAGTTAAGCACTATTGCCGATCAGGCATCAATGCCGGCGCTGTCGCGTTGGCATTTTTATTTGTGCTTGGCACTGGTACAATGCGGCCATGAGAAAGATTGTCATATTAATTTCCGGGCGTGGCAGCAATATGCGCGCCATCGTCCAGGCCGCGAAAGAGCAACAATGGCCGGCTGAAATTGTGGCAGTCATCAGCAACAAGGCCGATGCCAGCGGCCTGGAGTATGCCGCGTCAATGGGCATCGCCACTGCCGTAGTTGCCAGCAAGGATTTTACGTCGAGGGAAGCTTTCGACGCCGTACTGCAGAAGGAAATAGACCGGTTTGCCCCCGACCTTGTCGTGCTGGCCGGTTTCATGCGTATCCTGACGACCCCGTTCGTAACCCATTATGCAGGCCGGATGCTGAATATCCATCCGTCGCTGCTGCCCAGCTTTACCGGTCTGGCGACCCATAGGCAGGCGCTGACAGCCGGTGTCCGTATCCATGGAACGACAGTGCATTTCGTGACTCCCGAGCTGGACCATGGTCCCATCATCGCGCAGGCGGCGGTGCCGGTCTTGCCGGGTGACACAGAGCAAAGCCTGGCCGAACGCGTGCTGGTTCAGGAGCATGTCATCTACCCAAGGGCAGTGCGCTGGTTTGTCGAAGGCAAACTGACGCTGGAAGGTGATCTGGTCCGTATCCAGGCTGAAAATGTCCAAAGCATCGAGGATGCTGGAATCGCCTGCCTTAATTGATGCGCTGACGGCCAAGTGAAGATCCGCTAAAGATCTGCTGAAGCGTTGGCGCTTTTTATCTGCAATGCCTGGCTAGCTCCTTAGCGCAGTCCAGAAATCAACAAGAATACAAAGAGAAGGAATAAGCATGAGATTACCTCCTGCCATCGTCGGCCATGCCGAAGAAGTTTTACGTGAAATTTTGCGTTTTACCGGCCCCGCCGACGTGACGCTGTCGCGCTATTTCCGCGACCACCCAAGGCTGGGTTCACGCGAGCGCGGCGTCATCGCGGAAGCGATCTACGGCCTGTTGCGCAATAAATCGGTGTACACCAACTTTTCCGAATCCGGTAGCGGCTCGCCTATGCGCCGTCTGACGCTGCTGGGTCTGGCAGATGCTGCCGGCGTGGATGCGCTGGGTGGCCTTAGCGATGAAGAAATCCAGTGGCTGGAGCGTGTGATGCAAATCGACCGTTCGCATTTGTCACTGACGATGAGATCCAACATGCCAGCCTGGATCTGGGACAAGTTTGTCGGCAAGCTGGGCGAAGAAGAAGCGCTGAAACTGGCGGAGTCTCTCAATACGCCTGCGCCGCTGGATCTGCGTGTCAACACGATGAAAGCCAACCGTGAAGATGTCGTTACATCACTGGCTGCAGCGCCTATCATTGCAGAGCCGACGCCGTACTCGGCAAGCGGTTTGCGTATCCGTAAAAAGCCTTCAATCCAGAACCTGCCGCTGTTCAAGGACGGCTCGATAGAAGTGCAGGACGAAGGCAGCCAGCTACTGGCGCAGCTGGTCGGCGCCAAGCGTGGTGAAATGGTGGCGGATTTTTGTGCCGGCGCTGGCGGCAAGACGCTGGCACTGGGTGCTGCGATGCGCAATACCGGCCGCCTGTATGCGTTCGACGTGTCTGAAAAACGCCTGGCCAAGCTGAAACCGCGCCTGGCGCGCAGTGGCTTATCCAACGTGCACCCGGTAGTTATCGCGCATGAAAAAGATGCAAAGATCAAACGCCTGGCAGGCAAGCTGGACCGCGTACTGGTCGATGCGCCTTGCAGCGGCTTGGGAACCTTGCGCCGCAACCCTGACGTCAAATGGCGTCAGACGCTCGACGGCATCGCCGAGCTGAATGTCAAGCAAGCTTCCATCCTGGCTGGCGCCGCGCGCATGGTCAAGGGTGGCGGCCGGCTGGTCTATGCGACCTGCAGCGTGCTGGACGAAGAGAACGAAGGAATCGTCGAAGGCTTCCTGGCGACGCATCCTGATTTTGTGCTGGTGCCGGCGTCGAAGATACTGGCCGAGCAGAAGGTAGACCTGGAAATGGGCGATTACCTGAAGCTGATGCCGCATGTACACCAGACCGACGGTTTTTTTGCCGCTATCCTGGAGCGTAACAAGACTGTAGCTGTGGCCAAGCCGGAAGCGGATGAAGCGGAAGCTGTTGAAGAGTAAGTCAGCCAGAGAACTGCGCTGCCGCCTCTAGGGCAGCGGCGCAGCTTTTACCTTTGCCGGCCTGCCGCCGGTCCGGACTGATTATAAATACACAAACAGGCATTGCTTCGGTAATAATCTTCCCTTGCACGCGTTCTGCGTGAATAGAATCCTTTAGCTACTTCAAATACTTTTCTGCGGCGAGCCCGTCCTCAACATGAGCACCCCTCTACTGACTACGCTGTTTTCCGACCTGGGCAACGACTTCCAGAATGCGAATTTCATCTGGCAGATCGCTGCCATCGTGATCTGCTGGGGGCTAGGCTGGTACGTTGCCCGGTTTTTGACCGCAGTGTTTACCAAAAAAGG
>JAYSKH010000190.1:0-23361 GCA_043726505.1 Undibacterium sp.
CTCAACCTTGGCAAGGTTGCGCTCTACCAACTGAGCTACTCCCGCAGTTTTTTACAACTGGACCTGCAATACTACGCCAAATAACTGGAGCGGGAGAAGAGTCTCGAACTCTCGACCTCAACCTTGGCAAGGTTGCGCTCTACCAACTGAGCTACTCCCGCATCAACAACAGGCGCACATTATATAACACCTGTTTATCTTGTCAAGAATTTGGTACTAATTATTTTTTTCTGTGATTTCCTTGATCAGCGGCCACGCTTTGCGCAGGTAATAAAGCATCGACCACACCGTCAACACGGCGGCTACCAGCAACAGCCACGGACCCCAGTATCCTGTATCAATGACGCCGAACAGCGTGTCGTTGTACAGCAACATGGGAATGGCAACCATCTGCGCGGTGGTCTTGATCTTGCCCAGCGAATTGACGGCGACCGACTTGGACGCGCCTATCTGCGCCATCCATTCGCGCAGCGCGGAGATAGTGATTTCACGGCCGATGATGACAAAGGCGACAACGGCGTTGACGCGGTCCAGCTCGGTCAGGATCAGCAGCGCACCCGCTACCATCAGCTTGTCTGCGACCGGGTCCAGGAAGGCGCCGAATGATGAGGTCTGGTTCCAGCGGCGGGCCAAAAAGCCGTCAAACCAGTCAGTGATGGCGGCGACGATGAAGATGATGGTGGAAGCCACTCCCTGCTCATACGGGCTGAGCCATTCTCTGGGCAGGTAAAACACGCCGACTACCAGGGGGATAAGCGCAACGCGCAGCCAGGTCAGCAGAATGGGAAAGTTGAAAGGCATCTTTTATATTTAAAATCGGTTACGCACATTATATTTGTTAAGCCCGCGGCACGGGTTTTTAATCTGCCCTGATAAATTTCAACTCCGCACGTCCCTGCTAGCGCAGCCGCTTGTAGATTTCTTCCGCCAGCTGATGCGAAATACCCTCTACAGACAGCAGGTCTTCCACGCTGGCATCTGCGACGCCCTTGAGGCCACCAAAGCGCACCAGCAGCCTCTGGCGGCGTTTGGGGCCTATGCCCTCTATCTCTTCCAGCTGCGAGGTCTGGCGCGCCTTGGCGCGCTTGGCGCGCATGCCGGTGATGGCAAAGCGGTGCGCCTCGTCGCGGATCTGCGCGATCAGCATCAGCGCGGCGGATTCCTTACCCAGCTCTTTCTCTGCACGGCCATCGACAAAGACCAGGGTTTCCAGGCCGACCTTGCGGCCCTCCCCCTTTGCCACACCGACGATCAGGCCGATGTCCAGGCCCAGCTCCACAAAAACCTGGCGCGCCATTTCCACCTGGCCCTTGCCGCCGTCGATCAGCACGATGTCGGGCATGACGCCGTCGCCATTAGCGACCTTCTCGTAGCGGCGCATTAGCACCTGGCGCATGGCGGCGTAATCATCGCCGGGGGTGATGTCATTGATGTTGTAGCGGCGGTATTCGCCGTTCTGCATGCTGTGGTGATGGAACACGACGCAGGATGCCTGCGTGGCTTCGCCCTGCGTGTGGCTGATGTCGAAGCATTCAACACGCAGCGCTTCAATGTCTTCAATGTCCAGCTCCAGCACACTCACCAGTGCGCGGGTGCGGGCTTGCTGCGAGCCCTGCTCGGACAGCATGCGCGCCAGCGATATCTGCGCGCCCTTGACGGCCATATCCAGCCACGCGCGGCGCTGCTCCTGCGGCTGGAAGGAAAGGTTGATCCTGTGGCCGCACTGCGCGGCCAGCGCCAGCATCAGATCCGGCGCATCCAGTTCCACATTCAGCACCAGCGTGGACGGAATGAACTGCTCGGCATAGTGCTGCGCCAGGAAGGCTTGCAGCACTTCGGATTCGATAGAATCTTCGGCCGCCATCTGCGCATCATCCACATGCGTGGGGAAATAAGCGCGATCGCCCAGATGCCGGCCGCCACGCACCATGGCCAGGTTGACGCAGGCGCGCCCTCCTTCGACGATGACGGCGATAATGTCGATATCCGCATCGCCGGCGGTTTCCATGCTTTGCTGGTGCAGCACGCGCGACAGCGCCGACATCTGGTTGCGCACCAGTGCGGCTTTTTCAAACTTCAGGTCGCCCGCATAGGCGAGCATCTTGCCTTCCAGGTTTTGCATGACCTCGGACTGGCGGCCGCGCAGGAACTTGGATGCGTTGTCCACATCGGCCTGATAGTCTTCCTGCGAGATGATGCCCACGCAGGGCGCGCTGCAACGGTGGATCTGGTGCAGCAGGCAGGGTCGCGTGCGGTTGGAATACACGCTGTCTTCACAGGTGCGCAGCAGGAATACCTTCTGCAGTATCTGCATCGATTCCTTGACCGCCCAGGCGCTGGGGAAAGGTCCGAAATACTGGTTCTTCTTGTCCACCGCGCCGCGGTAATAGGTCATGCGCGGCACGTCCTGGCCGGTGATCTTCAGATACGGGTAAGACTTGTCGTCGCGGAACAGGATGTTGTAGCGCGGGCGCAGCGCCTTGATCAGGTTGTTTTCCAGGATCAGCGCTTCGGCCTCACTGCGCGTGACCGTGGTTTCCAGCCGCGCGATGCGCTCCACCATCATCGCAATGCGCGGGCTGGTCAGCGTCTTCTGAAAATAGCTGGAAACGCGCTTCTTCAGATCGCGCGCCTTGCCTACGTACAGCACGTTATTGTCCGTATCAAAATAGCGGTACACGCCTGGCAGGTTGGGCAGCTTGGACACAGTCTCCAGCACGATAGCGCGCGCGTCGGCGTGGCTGACCCGAACTATCTCTGGCTTCAATTCGGGCTTGGAATCGCCTATTGATTCCGGCGCGGGATCAGTTTTTGATTCCAGTGCGGAATCGACTTTTGACTCAGGCGCAGGGACAAGATTAAATTCGGACTTCGGTTCAGACATGGTGGGGAAAATCCGGAGGGCTCACCTGGCGGGGTCGGCGACGTTTTTTTCAACGATGACGAAGGCCACTGCATAGTCGGTTTCATCGGTGAGGGAAACACGCGCGCTCAGGCCTTGCGCCGTCATCCACTCCTGCAGCTTGCCGCTGGTGACGGCAATCGGCTGGCCACTGGGCGCGTTCAGTGTCTGCATGGAGCGCCATGTCATCGGCATGCGCATGCCCATGCCTATGGCCTTGGAAAAGGCCTCTTTGGCCGCAAAACGTGTTGCCAGAAAGCGGATGCCGCGTGCTTCCACCTTGGCCTTGCGGCTATGGTATTTGGCCAACTCTTCCACGCCCAGTATCCTGGCAGCGAAGCGGTCGCCATTGCGGGACAGCACCGCCTCTATGCGCGAGATCTGGATGATGTCGGTACCTATGCCGTAAATCATGCAGCGGCCTTCACGCTCTTACATCGACCAGCAGGCGGGAGTGCGTCATCAGCGCCTTCATATCGCTGACGGCTTTTTTCCAGCCGACAAACACGGCCTGCGCAACAATGGCATGGCCGATATTGAGTTCGCCGATCTCGCGGATCGCGGCAATCGCCTGCACATTGGTGTAGTGCAGACCGTGCCCGGCGTTAACCTTGAGGCCGCGCCGCACGCCTTCCAGCGTGCCCAGGCGCACTCTTTCCAGTTCGCGCGCCTGCTCTGCCGCATCATGTGCGTCTGCATAGCGGCCAGTATGGATTTCTATCACCGGTGCGCCGGCTTCGGCGGCGGCCTGGATCTGCTGCGCATCGGCATCAATGAACAGGCTGACCCGGATGTTCTGCTCTTGCAACTGCCTGATGGCAGATTGCACCTGTGTAAAATATTTGACGACATCCAACCCGCCTTCGGTTGTTACTTCTTCCCTGCGTTCCGGCACCAAGCACACGTCCTGCGGTTTGATCTTGCAAGCAAAATCGACCATCTCATTGGTGACGGCGGCTTCCAGGTTCATTCTGGTGATCAGCTGCGGACGAATGCGTTCGACGTCGGCATCCTTGATGTGGCGGCGGTCTTCGCGCATGTGCAGCGTGATGCAGTCTGCACCTGCCTCTTCCGCCATCAGCGCGGCCTGCAAGGGATCTGGGTAAGTCGTGCCGCGCGCATTGCGCAGGGTTGCCACGTGATCGATATTGACGCCAAGGTCGATCAGCTGGCTTTGCTGGTGGATATTCATAGGCTCTGTAAATCGATCAGAATTTGTCGTGTATTCAACTGGGCACCATGCAGATGGTGCGCCAGCAGATAACGCATCAGCAGCTTGCTTTGCGACTGCGTGACAGCGTCCTGGTAATTCCCTATATGCATGTCGGTCAGGGTTTTTCCAAGTATGCGCGGTGCAGTATCTGCGGCGCGGGCCGGGCGCGCACCCAGTTCAGGGTCTATCACATAATATTCTTGCGCGAACACGGTCCTGCGCGTCAGCGTGCATAGCGTCAGGTTGCCGATCAGGCCGGATTCGCGCAGCAGCGCCAGCTCAAACTTGCGCAGCACGATGGAGGCCGGTTCATTGTGCGCCAGCTGGTTCAGCGTGGACACATACTGGTCAAACAGCGCGGGATGCGGATCGTCTCGCACCATGAACTTGATCAGCAGCTCATTCAGGTAGAAGCCGCACAGCAGTGCGGATTTTTCCAGCGGCAGCATGCCGCCCACCCATTCGGCGTCGATCAGCGTGCGCATTTCGGATTTTCCGGTCCAGCCTAGCGTCAACGGCTGGAAGGTCTGCAGCACGCTGCGCAGCTTGGAATGCGGACGCTTGGCACCCTTGGCCACCAGCGGAACGCGGCCGTGATCACGGCTGAACACGTCGATGATCAGGCTGGTTTCTTTATACGGGTAGGAGTGCAGCACAAAGCCGGGCTGGCTGGCGATGCGAATTTCTTTTGCCGGCGGCCTGGCAGGCCTTGGTGCTGCCGGCCTGGTAGCTCTTTTGGCGGCGGGCTTGCGGTTGCCTGCCAGTTTCTCGGGCAGGCCGGGGGAGAGCCGGGTCAGCGTCGCGTTGACGCTCTCTTCTGGCAGAGCCGGCTCCTTGGTATCCAGTTCGACTGCATGTTCAGCCATGTGGAGTATGAATTCCTTTTTTCGCTATTCGTAGCCGTAGGCACGCAGGCCGGCTTCATTGTCTGCCCAGCCGGATTTTACCTTGACCCAGATTTCCAGGTACACAGGGCCGCCAAACAGCTTTTCCATATCCTGGCGCGACTGCGTGGAGATGTCTTTCAGACGCGCACCCTTGTTACCAATGACCATGGATTTATGCGTACTGCGGTCCACCAGGATGGCGATGAACACGCGGCGCAGATTGCCTTCCTGTTCGAACTTTTCTATCAGCACGGTGCTGGTGTAAGGCAGCTCGTCCCCGACAAAGCGGAACAGTTTCTCGCGCACGATTTCTGCCGCCAGGAATTTTTCGCTGCGGTCGGTGATGTCGTCCTCGGCAAAAATCGGCGGGTTGTTCGGCAGATATTTCTTGATCTCGCCTTCCAGGCTATCCAGCTGGAAGCGCAGCGTGGCCGACACCGGCACCACTGCGGCAAACGGGAACAGGTCCATGATCTTTTGCGCAAACGGCATCATCACGGCCTTGTCCTTGACGCGGTCGGATTTGTTGATGACCAGGATGCAGGGCACGTTCTTGGGCAGCAGGTCTATCACCTGCTGGTCGGCTGCACCGAAGGTACCGGCTTCGATGATGAACAGAATGACGTCGGATGCGGTCAGCGTGTTGGTCACCGTGCGGTTCAGCGTGCGGTTCAGCGGATTGGAATGGCGGGTCTGAAAACCAGGCGTATCCACGTACACATACTGCGTATTGTCCTTGGTCTGGATGCCGGTAATACGATGGCGCGTGGTCTGCGCCTTGCGCGACGTGATGCTGACCTTGGCGCCGATCAGCGCATTCATCAAAGTGGACTTGCCAACATTAGGCCGCCCTACGATGGCGATATAACCGCATCGGAAGTCGTCATTGGAATCTGTTACTGCTATTGTTGGCTCGGTCATGCTGTCTTCGGTTGCGTTGTATGCGTAATGTGCTGCTGAGTTGCGTTGTCGCTGCTGCCTGTGCTGCTTGTACTGCCTGTGCCGCCAGCGCTATTTGCGCTATTGCCACTGCTTGCAGCGGGGGCCGTGGGGACTACCGCCACAGCCGGCTCCAGCAGGGATTTCTGCTTGGGCGAGCCTGGCTTATCTTTACTATCCTTGCCAGCTTCCTTTGCGTCCTTTGGTGCGTCCTTTGGTGCGTCTTTTTGTACGTCTTTTTGTACGTCTTTAGATGCGTCTTTTGGCGCATCCTTGACTGCATCGGTCTGCACGGTGGCAATGCCCGCCAGCTTCAGCTGCGCAGTGCGCTGCTTGCTCTTGCGCGCTGCGGCCGGCGTTTTTGCCAGCATGGCCAGCGCGGTTTCCAGCGCCAGCTTGGCCGCGGCCTGCTCACCTGCACGGCGGCTGCCGCCGGTGCCGAAGACCTGGATTTCCAGTTTGGGGACCAGGCATTCGATCTCGAATTCCTGATTATGCGCCGCTCCATGGGTCGCCACAACATTGTATTGCGGCAAGGCGATTTTTTTGCTTTGCAGGAACTCCTGCAGCAGCGTTTTGGCATCCTTGCCCAGCGTGGTCGGGTCTACCGACACCAGCACCGGCGCATACAGGCCGCGTATCACTTCGCGTGCAGCATCAAAACCTGCATCCAGAAAGATCGCGCCGAACAGCGCTTCCAGCGTATCAGCCAGGATGGAAGGACGGCGGAAACCGCCGGACTTCAACTCGCCCTCGCCCAGGCGCAGAAACTGAGACAGCTCTATTCTCTGCGCGATTTCATACAGTGACTGCTGCTTGACCAGATTGGCCCGCACGCGCGACAGGTCGCCTTCGTCTATCGTTGCAAAACTTTCAAACAACAGGGAGGCGACTACACAATTGAGTATCGAATCGCCGAGAAATTCCAGGCGTTCGTTATGCAAAACGCTGTGACTGCGATGTGTCAGGGCCTGCTGCAGCAATGCAGCATCCTTGAATACATGGCCTAGCCTTTTTTGCAATAATTGATCATCCATAACTAAGATTTACTGCTCCTTCATTTTGGCAGCTACGCCGGATTTTGCGGTAGTGCCTTCGTAATCCATCACAAGGCTGGCGGGACCGGCCAGCGGTATTTTTTTCTGATAGGAAAAGCTGACGTCAAAGCCGCTGTCGCCCTTGGTAATGACCAGGTCCTTGCCCTTGATCGATTCCAGGTAGCCGACGTCGGCCTGCTTGTCGAACGACTCCATGATCTCGCGTGGCGTGGTGCCGGCAGCCTTGGCCGTCACAATCGCTTTTTTGATGCCCACGAATTCGATAACGGTAGGCACCACCTTGGCGCCTATCATGACCAGAACACCGAGAATGCCCAGCACCAGGATCAGGCCTATCAGCGACATGCCGTGCTGACGGGCGGGAAGAAACGACTTATTGTTCAACTTGCTTTTCAACATATACGATCCTGTAAGATGAATTATTGAAAACTGCCTATACGTTTGAGGTCACCCAGATTCATCCAGATGAAGAAAGCCTTGCCGACGATATTCTGGTCTGGAACAAAACCCCAGTAGCGGCTGTCTTCGCTGTTGTCGCGGTTATCGCCCATCATGAAGTAGTTGCCTTCAGGGACGGTACATGCAAACCCTTCCGAATTGTAGTTGCACAAATCGCGGCGAGGAAAATCATAAGGATTATTCACATACGTCGGCGCTGCCTCGTTGTTCAATATCCTGTGCTGCACGCCCGTCAGGTCTTCCTTGAACTGCTGTGAATAGCTCAGGCGCTCATCATCCAGAAAATCTGGCATCGCCTGATAAGAAATCTCTTTACCATTCACGGTTAAACGCTTGTTTTTATATACTATTTTATCACCTGGAACACCAACGACACGCTTAATATAGTCCAGCGTAGGATTTCGTGGGTATTTGAACACCATCACGTCACCGCGTTGCGGATTGCCAATTTCTATGACTTTTTTGTTCAGCACAGGCAAGCGTATGCCGTACGCGTATTTGTTGACGAGGATCAGGTCACCGACATACAAAGTAGGCAGCATGGAGCTGGACGGTATCTTGAACGGCTCCCACAAGAAAGAACGCAGGCAAAACACCAGCGCAATGACCGGGAAGAAACTGCCCGAATACTCTATCCACACAGGCTGTTTCAGCATCATCGCTTCCAGCTCTACGCGGCCGCCCTGTTGCAAACGAATGCCTTCAGACGTCAACTTCTCATTACGCGCATCAAAATCTGCCAATGCCTTGTCGGCCGCCAGACGGCGCTGCTTGGACAGGAAAAATGTGTCGAGGAACCAGATAACGCCGGTAACAACGGTCAATACAAACAGGATTAATGCAAAATTGCCTAAAATTGTCTGAAAATTCATTTATCTTCCACTTGTAAAATTGCCAGAAACGCCTCTTGGGGAATTTCCACCGAGCCGACCTGCTTCATCCGCTTCTTGCCTGCTTTTTGTTTTTCCAGCAGCTTGCGCTTACGGCTGATGTCACCGCCATAGCATTTTGCCAAAACGTTCTTGCGCAAGGCTTTGACATTCTCACGCGAGATAATGTTCGCGCCAATTGCTGCCTGAATGGCTACGTCAAACATCTGGCGCGGGATCAGCTCACGCATCTTGGCGGCGACTGCACGGCCACGGTACTGGCTGTTGGCCCTGTGCACGATGATGGCCAGCGCATCCACTTTTTCGCTGTTGATCAGCATGTCGACCTTGACTACGTCGGCAGCGCGGTATTCCTTGAACTCGTAGTCCATCGACGCATACCCGCGCGAGGTAGACTTGAGGCGGTCAAAGAAGTCCAGCACGATCTCTGCCATCGGCATTTCATAGGTCAGCTTGACCTGCCTGCCGTGGTAGTTCATGTCCAGCTGCACGCCGCGCTTGGACGTGCACAAGGTGATGACGGAGCCGACATATTCCTGCGGCATGTACAGGTTGACGGTGACGATAGGCTCACGGATTTCATTGATCTTGGACGGATCAGGCATCTTGGACGGATTGTCCACCATCAGGATGCTGCCGTCGGCCATGACCACCTCATAGATCACCGTTGGCGCAGTGGTGATCAGGTCCATATCGAATTCGCGTTCCAGACGCTCCTGCACGATTTCCATGTGCAGCAAGCCCAGGAAGCCGCAGCGGAAGCCAAAGCCCAGCGCCTGCGATACTTCAGGCTCGTACATCAGTGCTGCATCGTTAAGCTTCAGTTTTTCCAGCGAGTCGCGCAGCGCATCGTACTGGTTTGCTTCCACCGGGAACAGGCCTGCAAACACCTGCGGCTGCACCTCCTTGAAGCCCGGCAAAGGCTCTGCAGCGGCTTTGCCGACGATGGTGATGGTGTCGCCTACCTTGGCGGATTTCAATTCCTTGATGCCGGCAATGATGAAGCCTACCTGGCCGGCAGACAGCTCCTCGCGGTTCAGCGACTTGGGCGTGAATACGCCGACGCTTTCCACCTGATGCTGAGCACCGGTGGCCATGAACAGGATTTTGTCCTTGGGACGCAGCGTGCCGTTCTTGATACGCACCAGCATGACCACGCCAACATAGTTGTCGAACCAGGAATCAACGATAAGCGCCTGCAGTGGCGCAGCCGGATCACCCTGCGGCGGCGGCACTTTGACAATCAGCGACTCCAGCACATCCTGCACACCCAGGCCGGTCTTGGCGGAGCAATGCACGGCATCACCGGCATCGATGCCGATGACTTCTTCAATCTCGTTAATCGCATTGTCGGGATCGGCAGATGGCAAGTCGATCTTGTTGAGCACAGGAACAACTTCCACGCCCAGCTCGATGGCCGTATAGCAGTTGGCGACGGTTTGCGCTTCCACGCCCTGCGACGCATCCACCACCAGCAGCGCGCCTTCGCAGGCGGACAGCGAACGGCTGACTTCATAGCTGAAGTCGACGTGGCCCGGCGTATCGATCAGGTTCAGGTTGTAGACCTGGCCATCACGCGCCTTGTAAGAC
Source organism: Undibacterium sp. (assembly GCA_043726505.1). Taxonomy (GTDB): domain Bacteria; phylum Pseudomonadota; class Gammaproteobacteria; order Burkholderiales; family Burkholderiaceae_D; genus Undibacterium. The sequence goes on from JAYSKH010000190.1 coordinate 9,939, forward strand.
AGCGCTGCGGTCTGCGCCTTGATCGTAATGCCACGCTCGCGCTCAATGTCCATTGAATCCAGCACCTGGGCTTCCATCTCGCGGTCAGCGAGGCCGCCGCACAGCTGGATGATGCGGTCGGCGAGCGTGGATTTACCGTGGTCAATGTGGGCAATAATCGAGAAGTTGCGAATGTTGTTCATTAATACCGAAAATAATGCGATGAAAAGTTTAATTACAAAAAAGGCGCTCCGTGCCGGGCAGATATCCCCAGGCGAGCGCCTCATTTTGGGTTATGCAAAACCGCCATTTTACCGGATTTCAGAGGGGAAAGCCGCTAAAACATGCTTGCCAGCTTGGCAATAAGCGTGGATTAACGGCACTATTTGACGTTTCCTGTGCAAATCAGCAACACTGCCGCCGGGCTGAAATTCGGACTTATTATTTAAATATTTCTTTGCAGCTATAAATAATGCCGGATCGACTGCAAAACTGCTCGTGCAAGCCCGAGAACAGACTGAAACGTTGCCAAATAGTTCAGGCGACCTCGGAAACCAATTATTCGCCCCCCACCACGGCAAACCCCGGCAGAAAACCCAGATCTGGATTCATCTGCGGCAAGGCCCACTTCTTGTCATAGCCTATTCTGGCCAGATAGAGTCCGTCGGGCATGAAGGTCGGTGCTGACAGGCTGCGGTCTTTACTCTCCAGCAGTTCGCGCATCCATGCCGGCTCCCTGCGTCCTGAGCCGACAAAAATCAGCGAGCCGACGATGTTACGCACCATGTGATGCAAGAAAGCGCTGGCACTAAGACTGAACACGATCAGTTCGCCTCGCTGGTGAATCTTGATATCGTACATATGCTTGACCGGGGTTTTGGCCTGGCAGGAAGCGGCACGGAACACGGTAAAGTCGTGCTCGCCGATCAGATGGCTTGCGCCTTCGCGCATCTTGTCCGCATCCAGCGGCCGGAAAGCCCACCCTGCCCTTTCCGCCCACACAGGCGAGCGTATGGCGGCGTTGTGCAGCACATAGTGGTAGGTGCGCGCAAACGCGCTGAAACGGGCATGGAAATCGGTATGGCTGTCGTGCTCGCCGTCTTCCTTGTGCTCGTGTGGCACTTCGGTGGCCCACTGCACGGCAATCGATGCCGGCAGGAAGGCATTGACGCCGTTGACCCACGAATACATTTCCCGGTCCAGCACGGTATCAAAATGCACGACCTGCTCCAGTGCATGCACGCCCGCATCGGTGCGGCCGGCGCACGTCGTCGCAAGCGGCGTCTTGGCAAACTTTGCCAGCGCACTCTCCAGCGTATCCTGCACGGTATTGCCGTTGGGCTGGGTCTGCCAGCCACTCCAGGGGCTGCCGTTGTATTGCACTCCCAAAACAATGCGCTTCAATTCAATTCCATTATCAAAATCATTTATCGTTGCCGTGAGCAGGCATATTTATCTGCCCCATGAATGACGGCCGCTCCAAACAAAACGGGCGCCTGCAAAAGCGGCGCCCGTTGGCACTACAGAATCAGGATTAACCCAGTTGCGCCAGCATCGTCTGCGCCTTGTGCACCTGATCGGATGTGCCGCCTTTCAGCACCTCATCCAGCAATTCGCGTGCACCTTCCTTGTCGCCGATTTCATGGTAAGCCACGGCCAGATCCAGCTTGGTCGCCATTTCCGCATTATAAGCCTGTCCGTCGGACTCGGCTCCTGCTGCAGCCTTGTGCTCATCTCCATCCAGGTTCAGATCAATACCGGACAGATCGAAATCATAATTGGCCGGAGCCTGTTCTGCTTTCGGCGCTTCATCATGATGCGCATGGGACATGGAATGATCCAGATCCGGCAGGTCCGGGATTTCCGGCATCAGGTCCGCATGATGCGCGGGAGCTGCTGGCGGCACATGGGAAGATTCGAAGGCGATTTCATTGCCGTGTTCAGCCGGCAGGTTCAGGTCAAACGGCTCCATGTCCAGCGAATTATCGTGCTCGGCCTTTGCCGGCTCAGCATGGAAAGCATGGCTTTGCGGCAGATCCAGATGTGCAGGGGCCGGTTCGGCCTTGGCATGCGCATCTTCGTTGCCGAGGTCAAAATCGATGGATTCGAAATCGACCAGCGAATTTTGCGCTACATGCTCATCCGCCAGTTTGGCCGGTGCGCTGGTTGGTTCAGGGATGCGCGGCGCATCTTCTATGATAGGCGCATGGGCAGGCGCAGATTCCGTCGGGATGTCCAGATCGAAATCGAGCGGACCTATATCCATCGCAGGCGCTGTGCCCGCATGGACAGTCGCATCGTCGGAATGGCCGTGGCCGTGCGCGGTATCGATGATGCTGATGGATTCCAGCATATCTTGCGACAGCGAGTTGGCCAGCAATGCTTCCGGATCCAGGTCGTCTATAGGTTGCGTGGAGGAACCCAGGCCTGCCGCAGCAGACAGGGAATCAGGCGCCTTGCCGCCGGCATACAGCGGGTTGCCCGGCTCCAGCACGATACCCATGGATGCCGCCTGTGCCCATTCCTCGCCTTTGCCGCCTGTCATGCCATACAGCTCGCTGGCCAGACGTTCAAAGGACTTGGTGTCTTTGCGGTTGGAATAAATTTCCAGCAGCTTGACGCGCACTGCGTGCCTGTCCGGCTGCGTGCGCAAGGCTTCCTTCAGGATTTCTTCCGCTTGCGTGTCCCTGCCGTAAGCGATGTAGACATCGGCTTCAGCAACCGGATCTACCTCATTCGCATCCAGCTGGCTGGCGGACGGTGCAAAGTTAGAATTGAACACACTATTGTTCGTATCCACGCTCTGGCCGCCGGTGGAGCCGAACATGGAGTTCGCCTTCATGCTGGAGCCGGTCAGGATGCTGTCTTCAAACTGTTGCAACTTCTTCTTGCGGCGGCTGGTGAAAATGCCATACCCACCCAGCAGTGCTACCACGAGACCACCCAGCGGCAACAGCAGCGGATTGTCCATAATGCCGTCAAAGAAACCGGGTTCTGGCGGAGGCGGCGGTGGTGGCAGCGCCTTGCGTTTTGGTTTTACCGGAGCAGCGGCAACATCGGTAGCGGGCGCAGATGCGGAAGCTGATGCAGCGGCGACAGCCGGCGCAGACGCAGCAGCGGCAACTTCAGCTGCAGGCTTGGCTTCGGCCTTGGGTTCAGCTTTAGATTCAGCTTTGGTTTCAACCTTGGCTTCAGGCTTGGCGTTCGCTGCCGCCTGTTTGGCTGCCAGATCCTTGTCTTTGACTTCCAGTATTTTTTGCAGGTCGCCGACGTTCTTTTCCAGTTCTTTGACGCGCGCATTGGCATCGGCAACGGCCTTGTCCTTGGCCAGCCTGTCCTCCTCCGCCAGCGGTTTGCCTGTGCCCGCTTTCGCAGTGGCTGCCGCATTGGGATTGGCTTTGGACAGCTTCAGCTTGTCCGCGGCTTCATTAGTAGCCGTCGGTAATTCCTTGACCTTGGCGGTGATGTTACCGCTTGCGCCTTGCCGCGTTGCAGTGGCTTTTTCAGCAGGCGCATTAGCGACCTGTCCTGCCAGCTTGTTGCGGTAGGCGCTGAAATCGGCTGCGTGGGCCATGACGACGGAATGCGCTTCATCCGTACCTGCCGAGCGTGCGGTGTCCGCATCCGGCATGCTGAGAATCTGGCCCGCTTTCAGGCGGTTCATGTTATTGCCTGCAAATGCCTGCGGATTAGCGCGGTACAGGCTGACCAGCATCTGGTCGAGCGAAACGCCTTCCGGCTTGTGCGAGCCTGCAATTTTGCTCAGTGTATCGCCGCCCTTGACCTGGTAATCGCCTGCAGCTTTGGCTGGTGCAGCGTCCTGCTGCGGCCGGGCCGCTGGCCTTCTGGATGCGGCAGGAGCAGGCACGGCATCAGCCGGCGGCGTTGCCGATCTGGCCCGCAATGCAGCCTGCGCCTGCGAAATGGCAGACGGGGACGGCGCATTGTTGCTGTTATTGGAATTGGCGATGCTGACCGGATTGGCGATCTGTGCCGACTGGCTGGTGCGCAGATCGGCTGGATCCAGCAGGAAGGTATATTCGCGCAGTAGTTTGCCGTTGCTGGAATTAAGTTCCAGCAGCAAATCCACAAACGGTTCGTTCATCGCCTGAGCAGAGCTGACCCGTATCACATAACCGGAACCGCGCTGCTCGACCACGAAACGCAGCGATGTCAGTGCGGGATTAAAGTCAATATTAGCCTGGCGGAACGCATCCACCGATGCCAGCTTGGGAACCAGCGAGCCTATGTCTTCCTTGCTCGGTGACGTCAGTTCTATCTCTGCGCGCAACGGCTGGCCAAGAGGAGAAAGTACAGTCAGGCGTCCTAGACCAGTAGCATTTGCGCCTGTAGCGAGCAGCAACAGCGCGGAAGCGATTGCTGCTCCCAGCGCTTTGCGCCCCGACAACATCGATGGCGAGCGTTTATAGTTATGCATTTTATAGGACATGTTTGGGAAATAGAGATACTCGAATACCTGTTAAGTACGGCGACCACATCACACATTAATACCAGATTTATCACCAAACCTGTCTTGTGGACGTTGTCGGGGTCATGTGTCGCATATCCATGTGAGTCCTTGCCCACGTATGCATCACGCTTACATTATCGTCATCTTGACGTACGTTACCCGCGAAAGCCCGATCATCAACCGTCATGAAAGGCCAAGCAACGTCTGTTTCAAGATAACATCAGCCACTTAGCCCTGCAAGCTTAACCCTATTTGTCACTATGGTAAATACATTAGGGGCTTACCAGACACAGGCGGCGGTAGCGGGAACTCATTTCAACAATGTCCGCCGAAGGCAATTGTTGGAATGGGTTCTGCCTATAGTATAAATCCTTGTTGCCGTTTGACAATGAAAAGTAGAGGACTAACAGCCTTTCTGCCCCTTGTTTGTCGCATTTCCGGTAAATAACGGTATTAAAAAACAAAAAAGGAGTGACGAATCACTCCTTTGCACGCAAATAAACCGCCTGCAGCTTACTAATCTGCTATCAGAATGCGCAGCATGCGGCGCAGAGGTTCGGCGGCGCCCCACAGCAATTGGTCGCCGACGGTAAAGGCGGACAGGTATTCGCCGCCCATCTGCATCTTGCGCAAACGCCCTACCGGAATCGTCAGGCTGCCGGTCACTGCGGCCGGCGTCAGGTCTTTCATCGACGATTCCCTGTCATTAGGCACGACCTTGACCCACTGGTTGTTGCTGGCGATGATGTCGTTGATTTCATCCAGCGGCACATCTTTTTTCAGCTTGATGGTCAGCGCCTGTGAGTGGCAGCGCATCGCGCCAATACGGATGCACAAACCGTCAACCGGAATTGCCTGGCTGCCGAAGCCCTCGCCCAGACCCAGGATCTTGTTGGTTTCCGCGCCGGCTTTCCATTCTTCCTTGGAAACGCCGTTGCCCAGATCCTTGTCTATCCACGGAATCAGGTTGCCGGCCAGAGGCACGCCAAACTGTTTGGTTTCGTCGGCCGTCAGTGCATGCTGCTTGGCCAATACCTTGCGGTCGATTTCCAGGATGGCGGCGGCCGGGTTATCCAGCAGCGCCTTCACTTCGGCATTGATGCTGCCGAACTGCGTCAGCAGTTCGCGCATATGCTGCGCACCGCCGCCGGAAGCAGCCTGGTAAGTCATCGATGACATCCAGTCCACCAGATTATGCTGGAACAGCCCGCCCAGGCCCATCAGCATGCAGGATACCGTGCAGTTGCCGCCAATGTAGTTCTTCACGCCGCGGCTCAGCGCGGTCTTGATGACATCCAGGTTCACCGGGTCCAGCACGATGATGGCGTCGTCCTTCATGCGCAAAGTAGAGGCGGCATCGATCCAGTAACCGTCCCATCCGGCAGCGCGCAGTTTTGGGAAAATTTCCGTCGTGTAGTCACCGCCCTGGCAGGTAATAATAATGTCGCACTTCTTCAATGCATCAATATCATTCGCGTCTTTCAATGTCTTTTCATTCTTCGCCATTGCAGGGGCCGTGCCGCCTGTATTGGAAGTTGAAAAAAACACGGGTTCAATGTGATCGAAATCACCCTCTTCCTGCATGCGTTGCAGCAGTACGGAACCCACCATTCCACGCCAACCTACCAGACCTACTAGTTTCATCATCTTTCCCTAAACAATCACAGGACGTCCCTGCCCAACATTACTACTAACTACTTAAAGCCCTTACGACCGCTTCACCCATTTCGGCCGTGCCCACCTTGGTGGTGCCGGTTTCATAAATATCAGGTGTGCGCAAACCTTGCGCCAATACCTTCTTGACCGCGTTTTCTATGCGGTCGGCCTGTTCTGCCTTGCCCAGCGAATAACGCAGCATCATCGCAGCGGACAATATTGTCGCCAGCGGATTGGCCACGCCCTTGCCGGCGATGTCCGGTGCTGAACCGTGCGAAGGCTCATACAAGCCTTTGTTGTTGGCATCCAGCGATGCCGACGGCAGCATGCCGATGGAGCCGGTCAGCATTGCGGCCGCATCGGACAGGATATCGCCGAACATATTGCCGGTGACCATAACGTCGAATTTCTTCGGCGCGCGCACCAGCTGCATTGCGGCGTTATCCACATACATGTGATCCAGCGCTACATCCGGATATTCCTTGTGCACGTCAGTGACGATGTCTTTCCAGAACTGGAAAGTTTCCAGCACGTTGGCCTTGTCGACACTGGTCAGGCGCTTGTCGCGCTTTTGCGCCGCCTGGAAGGCAACGTGCGCAATGCGGCGGATTTCACCTTCTGCATAACGCATCGTATCGAAGCCTTCGCGCTGGCCCTTGAAGGCGCCATCCGGTGCTTCACGCACGCCGCGCGGCTGGCCGAAATAAATATCGCCTGTCAGTTCACGGATGATCAGGATATCCAGGCCGGATACCACTTCCGGTTTCAGCGTGGAAGCACCGGCCAGTTCCGGATACAGGATCGCAGGACGCAGGTTGGCAAACAGACCCAGGTTCTTGCGCAGGCCCAGAATGGCTTGCTCAGGGCGCAACGAGCGCTCCAGCGTATCGTATTTCCAGTCGCCCACTGCGCCAAACAACACGGCATCTGCCTGCTGCGCCAGCTTCAGTGTGCCGTCCGGCAGCGGATGGCCGTGCGCGGCATAGCCGGCGCCGCCCACGGGCGCGCTTTCCATTTCAAAGGATTCGCCAAGGGTATTCAATACCTTGACGGCCTGCTCAATAATTTCCGGACCTATGCCGTCGCCCGGCAAAATTGCGATTTTCATTTATAGTGATTTCAAAAAAAGAACAAATCAAACAGACGGAGATCAGATCGTATTGGCGAGCCATGGTTGCGATGCAAGATGGCGCTCTTCAAACGCGCGTATCTTGTCAGCCTGGCGCAGCGTCAGCCCAATGTCGTCCAGTCCGTTCAACAGGCAATATTTGCGGAAGGTATCCACATCAAACGGATAGGCAACGCTGCCGTCCGTTGTCGTCACTATCTGCTTTTCCAGATCGATGATCAGCCGGAAACCGGGGAAGGCCTTCACCTGGTTGAACAGGCTGTCGATCTGCTGCTCTGTCAGCACGATAGGCAGCAGGCCATTCTTGAAACAGTTATTGAAAAAGATGTCGGCAAAGCTGGGCGCGATGACCGCGCGGAAGCCAAACTGGTCCAGCGCCCACGGCGCGTGTTCGCGCGATGAGCCGCAGCCGAAATTCTTGCGCGCCAGCAGGATGGCAGCACCCTGGTAACGGGGCTGGTTCAGCACGAAATCCGGGTTCAGCGGACGTTTGCTGTTGTCCATGCCGGGTTCGCCATGGTCCAGGTAACGCCATTCGTCGAACAGGTTGGGGCCAAAACCGGTACGCTGTATCGATTTCAAAAATTGCTTGGGGATGATGGCATCGGTATCCACGTTGGCCCTGTCCATAGGGGCAACCAGTCCATCCAGTACGGTAAATTTTTCCATGCTCACACTTTATTTTTTGCCGACGTTCTCAACTGCTTCGCCGGCGCGTTTGACATCCTTGCCTATGCCTTGCACGGTATTGCAGGCGGACAGCACAAATGCACACAATCCCAGTATCCAGAGCTTTTTCATGTGAATTCCTATTTTTATCAGTTCTATTTTTTTACAGCGCTTATCACTATTGCTGTTACTTCCAGTCTAAATTTCAGTCTGAAATTCAGACTGAATTTCAGCGCAGGCCGCGCACATCTACAAAATGGCCGGCGATACCGGCCGCGGCGGCCATGGCCGGCGACACCAGATGCGTGCGTCCGCCCTGCCCCTGACGGCCTTCAAAATTGCGGTTGGATGTGGACGCGCAACGCTCACCGGGTTCCAGCCTGTCGGCATTCATCGCCAGGCACATTGAGCAGCCGGGTTCACGCCATTCAAAACCGGCATCACGGAAGATGCGGTCCAGGCCTTCGCGCTCCGCCTGATCCTTGACCAGGCCGGAGCCCGGCACGACCATCGCCAGCTTGACGTTGGACGCGCGGAACTTGCCGCGCACCACGGCAGCGGCGGCGCGCAAATCTTCAATGCGCGAATTGGTGCAAGAGCCGATGAAGACCTTGTCGATGCGGATGTCGGAGATCGCTGTGTTCGGTTTCAGCGCCATATACACCAGCGCTTTTTCCATTGCATCGCGTTTGACGGAATCTTTTTCCTTGTCGGGATCAGGCACGCGGCCATCAATGGACACGACCATCTCCGGCGATGTTCCCCACGTGACCTGCGGCGTAATTTCTGCGGCATCCAGCGTGACGACCAGATCAAACTTGGCGCCGACGTCGGTATGCAGCGTGCGCCAGTATTCAACCGCCCTGTCCCAGTGCGGGCCGGCAGGAGAAAACGGACGGCCTTTGACATAATCGATCGTGGTCTGGTCCACGGCGATCATGCCGGCGCGCGCGCCCGCTTCAATCGCCATGTTGCAGACGGTCATGCGGCCTTCCATGGACAGGCTGCGTATAGTGGAGCCGGCGAATTCAATCGCGTATCCGGTGCCGCCCGCAGTGCCTATCTTGCCGATGATGGCGAGCACGATATCCTTGGCCGTTACACCGGCCGGCATCACGCCGTCCACCTGCACCAGCATTGCCTTGGATTTTTTGGCCAGCAATGTCTGTGTCGCCAGTACGTGTTCTACTTCCGATGTGCCTATACCATGCGCCAGACAGGCGAATGCGCCATGCGTGGATGTATGCGAATCGCCGCACACCACGGTCATGCCGGGCAGAGTCGCGCCCTGCTCGGGGCCGATCACGTGGACGATGCCCTGGCGCTTGTCGGCCATGCTGAAATAAGTCAGGTCGTAGGTCTTGGCATTGGCATCCAGCGTTTCCACCTGCAGGCGGGACGTGGCGTCCTCGATGCCGTTGATGCGGTTGGTCGTGGGAACATTGTGGTCGGCCACCATCAGGTTGGCAGAATTACGCCATGGCATGCGGTCTGCTAGCCTCAGGCCTTCAAACGCCTGCGGGCTCGTGACTTCGTGCAGCAGGTGCCTGTCTATATACAGGATGGAAGTGCCGTCATCGTCGGCGTGCACTACATGGGATTCCCAAAGTTTGTCGTAAAGCGTTTTAAGCATGATCTGCAGCCTGAAATAGTGCGTAAGTAGTGCAAAAATTCGAATTTAGCATTTGATTATGCCACAATTGTGCGGCGCGGGAATACGCATGAAGCCCAGCAGCGCACAGATTTTTCAATATAAAAAATTAGGAAGGCTATCAGATACCAAATTTTCATCAGAAATTTGGAATGAGGCGCTGTTTTTGCCGCTTTTTATTCAGCCGCAATTGTGCGCCTGCGGGCGCGCATTGAACCAAAATGGGGCAGCAGGCAACCCCGGATGGGCTTGCTGCAGATCGGCACCGTCGGCTGACGGCGCCGGATTTGTTTGATGTGCCGCTACCGTAAGCCGTTTAACCCAGCTTGACGTCGCCGCATTGGGCGCGATGCCGCAACGCGTGATCCATCAATACCAGCGCCAGCATTGCTTCCGCAATAGGTGTTGCACGAATGCCGACGCAAGGGTCGTGGCGGCCGAAGGTTTCCACCATGACAGGATTGCCGTTTTTGTCGATAGAACGACGCGGCGTGCGGATGGACGATGTTGGTTTGATAGCGATTGACACCGTAATATCCTGGCCGGTTGAAATGCCGCCCAGTACGCCGCCCGCATTGTTGCCGATGAAGCCTTCAGGCGTGATTTCATCGCCGTGCTCAGACCCCCTTTGCACGACGGATTTAAAACCCGCGCCAATTTCCACGCCTTTTACTGCATTGATGCCCATCATCGCATAGGCAATATCGGCATCCAGCTTGTCGTAGATGGGTTCGCCAAGGCCAACCGGCACATTGCTGGCAACGACATCAATCTTCGCGCCTATCGAATCGCCATCCTTGCGCAGCGCATCCATATACGCTTCCAGTTCAGCGATCAACGCGGCATCGGCCGTCGGGGCAAAAAAAGGATTGTCCTTGGTGTGCTGCCAGGACTGGAACGGAATCGCAATTTCACCCAGCTGGCTCATGCCGCCTGTGAATACGGTGCCGTACTGCTGGTGCAGCCACTTCTTCGCAATCGCGGCCGCGCCCACCACTGGGGCTGTCAGCCGCGCCGAAGAACGCCCGCCGCCGCGTGGATCGCGGATACCGTATTTATGCCAGTACGTGTAATCGGCATGTCCGGGGCGGAAGGTTTCGACGATGTTACCGTAATCCTTGCTGCGCTGGTCGGTATTGCGGATCAGCAGCGCGATAGGCGTGCCGGTAGTTTTTCCTTCATAGATGCCGGACAGGATTTCAACGGTATCGGGTTCCTGGCGCTGCGTGACGTGGCGCGATGTGCCTGGCTTGCGCCGATCCAGATCCGCCTGGATATCTTCCGCAGATAACTCCATATCTGGAGGGCAGCCATCAACAACGCAGCCTATTGCCGGGCCATGCGATTCACCAAAAGTAGTGACGGTAAAAAGGGTTCCAAAAGTATTGCCGGACATAAAATAATAAGGGTAATTAAGGGGAATTAATACGGATGACAGCCAAAATTAGCAGGATTCCCACAATTCTAACAGTGATGGCAGGCCTGATACGGCAAAGACAATACAGCAATCCAACAAAGCCGGGGAAATAAGGGATTAATTGCCTATTTATGTGTGTAACGTATGTTTTCTGATGTTTTCTTTTGGTAATCTTGTTTTATACTCTTCCGTAATAGTTAGTTGCCGATGGAGTCAGGCAAGCTGCGCACGTTAACCCTGCCTTGGTGCTGGTTGTAGCGGCGCAAGATAAAAAATGAATGCTCATTAATTTTTCGTCAGCATCTGTGAAAAGAAAGATAAGTCCATTTATGGAGTCGTACATCAGATGAACGCAATGATCCACTCTTCGGAAGACGATCTCGTTTTCCTGGACGAACCGGAAGCGAGTGATCTTACGGTAGCCGCAAAGCCACAACTCACGTGGCGGATCATGATAATAGACGACGATCCCGACGTGCACTCAGCAACGACGTTTGCGCTGGGCAGCCTGGAAATCCAGCACCGCGCCTTAAGTTTCCTGCATGCCTACTCCGCCGCCGAAGCGCGCGACATCCTGCAGCAGGAAACCGATATCGCCATCATCCTGCTGGATGTGGTGATGGAACAGGAAGACGCCGGCCTGCAACTGGTCAGCCATATCCGCAAGACTTTAGGCATGTCGGACGTGCGCATCATCCTGCGTACCGGCCAGCCGGGATACGCACCGGAAATCGATGCGATCCGCGATTACGACATCAATGACTATAAAACCAAGTCGGAACTGACCCGTACCAAGCTGTATACGGCGGTGACGTCGGCCATCCGTTCCTATGAGCAGATCTGCGCGATCTCGGCCAGCCGCCGTGGCCTGGAGCTGATTATCAATGCGAGTACCGAGCTGATGGCCTTGCAGGGCTTGCAGAACTTTGCGTCCGGCGTGCTGGTGCAGATTTCGGGTCTGCTGGGCTTGGATGCGGAGGGCTTGGTCTGCGTGCGCCAGGGGAGTCTGGAACAGGGACTCGGCAATGATCTGCAGGATTTGCGCATCATTGCGACCACACCGGCTTTTGCGCCGTTACTGGACCAGGGCTTGCAGCAGTTGCCGCAGGCAGCCATTGCGGAGCGGGTGCTGCGTTCCTTGAGGGAGAAGCGCAATCTGTATGACGCGGAGGCGACCACGCTGTATTTCAGCAATGTGGTGCAGCGCGACTTTAGCGTGTATCTGGATACAGGTCTGCATCTGAATGATATGGACCGGCGTTTGCTGGAGGTGTTTTGCAGCAATATCTCGGTGGGCCTGGACAATGTGATGCTGTCGTCACGGCTGCATAACTATGCGTTTTATGATCCGCTGACGGGCTTATCCAACCGTTTGAAGCTGTTGCAGACCTTGAACGAGACTTTGCTGTCGCCGTTGAAGGATCAGAGCACGCTGTCGCTGATTGATATTGACCATTTTGCGGAAACCAATGATGCGCTGGGGCATCAGTTCGGCGATATGCTGCTGTGTTCGGTGGCAAACCGGCTGGTGGCCTACTTCGGTGCGGATTGCCAATTGGCGCGTGTGGGTGGCGATACCTTTGCGTTGCTGGGCGATGAGGAGATGGTGTGCCCTGAGGCGATCCTGGGGCTGTTCAACCGGCCTTTCGAGGTGGACCGGCAGGAGGTGCAGTTGTCGGCGACCATCGGCCTGGTGAAACTGGCGGAATATGATGGCCAAGGTTCAGAGGCGTTAAAAGATACGAATATTGCATTGAAGCGGGCCAAGACGCACCAGCGCGCGGGCCATGTGTATTTTACGCGCGATATGGGCGTGGAGATCCGCGAGCGGGTGCGCTTGATGCATGCGCTGCGGGGGGCGTTTGAGAACCAGAAGCTGTTTCTGGTGTTCCAGCCGCAGATTGATATGGCGAGTGGCCGTGCGGTGGGGGCAGAAGCCTTGTTGCGCTGGCGTACCGAGGATGGCAAGTTTGTGCCGCCGGACCAGTTTATTCCAATTGCGGAGTATTCGGGGCTGATCGTGGATATCGGGGAGTGGGTGCTGAGGACGGCGTGTTATGAGCTGGTGCATCTGCGCAGCCTGGGCTATACGGACTTCCAGATGGCGATCAATGTGTCTCAGGCGCAATTCTCGCATCCTTTGTTCATGCAGTCCTTGCACCGTGCCTTGCAGGATACGCAGGTGCCGCCGGAGTGCATCGAGCTGGAGATCACGGAATCGATGGCGATGAAGGATCCGGATCTGCTGATCAAGACTTTGTACCAGATCAAGCAGCTGGGCATCAGTATTTCGATTGATGATTTCGGTACCGGTTTCTCGTCACTCAGTTATCTGCAGAAGCTGGATGTGGACAGGCTGAAGATTGACCGGGCCTTTGTCAACGAGATCAAGGATGCGTCCAGTGATGCGAGCATTGCGAAGATGGTCATCCAATTGGGCCAGAACCTGGG
>JAYSKH010000191.1:0-11389 GCA_043726505.1 Undibacterium sp.
CTAAATTACGATTAATAAGGTGCGAAGCGTTGCATAGACAGCATCTACTCGCAACACGGCAAGCAGATGATGTCAGATACAGGTATGTTGAAGATGTGACGACAATCACATTCCGCAAAAAAACCACACTCGCCACCGGTTTGGCTATATGTTGATTTTGCCAATCGGGGATTATACGATTTGTAAGCCTGTAAACCAAAATGATTCTGCTAAAGCAAGGTCAACCGGTGCAATGAGTTCCCTGCGGGCGGAGAAAGTTATTTTAATACTAGTTGAAATGCGTGTCTGATTTAAATCGTAATAACTCTATATACACAGAAAAAAAATGCCTTGCAGGCTCTTTTCAGAACAGGCAAGGCATTTTCTTTCTGGCAGTCAGCGCTTCTTTATTTTTTATTCCACATAGTAATGCCGGAGGCCAAGCGGTTATCGTCCAGCCGACCCTGGAATAAATATGCAGCAGAACCGCCCTTTTCCGCCGTCAGCACTCCGTTTACAAGCATATTGTTAGGGTACGTATTCAAGCCTGTAAATTGGCCGTCGCTGTAAACCTTACCCTGCGCCTGAAATTTAAACCGGTCACTGTCGCTTAACAAGTCAAAACTGGTAGTGAAAGTTGTTTTTGCAAAATCAACCATCAGGCTTCCATTCTCGAGTTTCGCCAGAGAAATATCCCCGGTTGACTGGTTTTTTACAAACGCAGAACTGTCCGTCATGGCAAAACCCATGGCTCCAGATGAAGGCAACTGCCATTCGGTGCCATTTTTCTGAAACAAGGCAAAATAATCATTGCGTGCTATGACTTTGTTTTGCGCAGCAAACTTATCAACATCAATATTGGCCGTCAACCCAAGTACATTTTGCCAACGCCCCCAGATAATCGTATTAGTCACTTCAGGTGCTGTAGGCGTGACCGGCGTCACGGGCGTTACAGGTGTTATCGGCGTCACTGGTGTCAAAACCGGCGTACCAATCGCCTGCGCCAAGCTTTGGCCTTTCTGCGGATCAAGATTTACATCATTAGATGCAAGTACAGTCGTCACGATTACTGGAGCCACTCCTGTAGAAGCCCCGTTCTTGCCATTCGGCTCATCCGGCCTGGGCGGAGCAACAACGTCCGGCGCAGCGCCATTGCTCTGCAACAGCTGTGGCTTGTTCTGGCCGCGACTGATCTGCACTAGCTGGTCGCGCTGGCGGGCGAACAGCTCAACACTGGCGCCGCCCTCGCAAGGGCCAGTGCCTTGCGGCGCACAGGCACCGCCAAAGCCACTGACGATGACACCGCCATAGCTTACGGCCACGCGCGACGTTTCCTGCGTGGTAAATACGGTGAAATCTGTTCCACGCACGCCAATAGCCGCTACAGGCGTATTGAAGCGGAAATTCTGCCTGGCTTGTTTAACCGCTTCGCCGGATATGCTGCGCGCCACGCCGTTCACTAATTCCAGCTTGATGTGGGTATTGGAAGGGTCCTTCTGATCTACATGATAGCTGACAATGCGCGCGCGGCTATTGGGACGCAAGATGAAGAAACCGTTATCAATCGTCTTCAGATACAGATAACCGTCAGCACCGGTGCTGAGCTCCGCCCCTTCATTGACAGCGGCGTTCAACGCCACCTGCTGACCGCCGATCTCTGCCTTGCCGGCGACAAAAACGATATGCCCAGCCTCATCGGCATAAGCCGTGGAAGCAGCGCTGCATAACAGCAGAGTGAAGAGTTTGAAAAAATAATTCAGTTTGCGTTTCATTGCAGGTCCTTTGCAGCCTCACTCCGGCTATTCTTGTGAAATAAGCCGGCGGCGGGCAACATATAAAGAGGGTCGTGCGAAATTATCCTGCAGATAAGTAAGGATACGGCAGCAGAGCAGTACAGGGCAATTAACTTGCCGCAGGTAAGCGGCTAATTTGTAAAACTCTTCGCCTCCACGATTATCCGCTTATTGACACAGTAAAATGTGACACCAGTCACATTTTTAGATATTTGCCGTAATATACCATGCTGTGCCAATCGATTTTATGCTTAGAAAATTTTAGTGCATCATTCGCTTTCTGCCCAGCAAATACTTTACACTTGCAAATATTTGCATAATTAATAATTTTAATAACGTGACCCACCCTTTTAAGGCAGCACTTAAACCATGCCTGCCAGTCCACAATTGCATTGCAATGCTGGCTGCGCCCTATGATTTTGCTGCCTAGATTCCGTACGCTATTTAATTCCACTGCATTGATCTGGCTCTTCATGGCCATCTGTGCCGTGCTAATTTCTGCCGCCTTTCAATGGCGGCCTCCTTCCGTAAGCACATATCCGGGTGATGAATGGCTGCGGGACAGGTTCATAGGCTGGCATGCAAGCGATGAACCGGAAACCCGGGTAACGCTGGTCGATATAGATGAAGACAGCCTTGTCAAGATCGGCCCCTGGCCCTGGCCACGGGCGCGCATCGCAGAACTGATAGAAAAATTGCTGGCCGATTATGGCGCGCGTGCTGTCGCACTGGATTTATACTTCCCCGAGCCCGCGGATGCCGAAGGCGATATGCGCTTGGCCCTGCTGGCGCAACATGGGCCGGTGGTGCTGGCCCAGGCGTTCGACTATGGCAATGCGCCGTTGAGTAATGGCAGCCTCATCGAGGGACAAACAGGCAAAACTTCAGCGAATCCGGCAAACGGACAAACCAGCCCTGTTGCCAGCGGCTACATGGCCAACCATGCAGGCCTTGCGAGCGCACAGTTTGCCGGCAATATTGGCTTTGTACATGACGCTGACGGCGTGCTGCGCCATATTCCCCCGCTAACACAATTTGAAGGCAAGCTATATCCCACACTGTCAAAAGCCATTTTCGACTGTTGCGCAGCAAAGAACGCCCTCTCTCTACCCGGTGGTGAGCATCAGGCTCTGCCTTTAAACAATGCCGGGTATATGCGTATTCCGTATAGCCGCAGCATGGCCGCCTACACTGTCATCAATGCAGCCAGGGTACTGGACCATACCGCGCCGTCAGAATTTTTACAGGGCACATTGGTGCTGGTAGGCTCATCTTCGCTCAGCCTGTCAGACAGGGTGACAACCCCTTTCGGCCCCAATACCAGCGGCTTCCTGGTGCATGCGCAGGCACTGTCCACGTTATTGGATGAGCAGGTGGGGCTGTTGCCCAAAGCCTGGCCCGGCCGCTGGCTGGCGCTGTGGTTCTCTTTGCTGATTGCGGGCTTGGCCGTATATACCTTTCCCCGGCTGTCGGCGTTGTCCAACGCACTCATTCTGGGCGGCGCATCGGCCGGATGGCTGGGCATCGCCTATATGCTTAGCCCGCACGATCCTTTCTTTTCTCCAAGCGGCCCTGTATTGTCCAACCTGTTTCTGCTGGCTTTTGCCGTGCCGTTCGGCTGGCAGGTATCGCAGGGGAAATCCCGCCGGCTGCTGGGAACCTTGCAGCAGTATGTGGCAAGAGCAGTGGTGGATGAGTTGTTGCGCAGCGATCTGAAAGATCCGCTGGCGCCGCGCCAATCCCATGTGACTACGCTGATTGCCGACATGGAGGCCTACACCACCCACGTAGAAAGCCTGCCGGTGGCAGACGCGGCCAAGCTGACGCGCGATTTTCTGGAATGCCTTACCGGCCCGGTACTGGACAAGGGCGGCACGCTAGACAAATACACGGGCGACGGCTTGGTGGCGTTCTGGGGCGCGCCTCTGCCAATTGCAGACCATGCCGACCTTGCCGTGGATGCCGCTATTGCCATCGTTAATAATGTGCGCCAGTTGAATGCAAATCAGCAACGGCAAGGACCGACTCTCCTCCGGGTCAGAATAGGCATAGAAAGCGGTATTGCCATGGCTGGCGACTTTGGCACATCTTCGCGCAGCATTTACACTGCGGTAGGAGATAGCGTCAACGTGGCGTCCCGGCTGGAAGACATTGCACGCCATCTACCGCATGACATTATCATAGGACAAGGCACCGTCGAC
The DNA here is from genome assembly GCA_043726505.1 of Undibacterium sp. Classification (GTDB taxonomy): domain Bacteria; phylum Pseudomonadota; class Gammaproteobacteria; order Burkholderiales; family Burkholderiaceae_D; genus Undibacterium. The sequence goes on from JAYSKH010000191.1 coordinate 3,974, forward strand.
AATGCGCGCAGGCATACATTCCAATTATTAGGGGACAGAATTTTGAGGGGTAAGGAAAATCCAACCACGCTGTTCACGGTGGAGATATCCGGATGAAGGGAATAGCTGGGGGATTGTTGCGCATATGCCTGCTGATGACCTTGCTTGTTGCTGGAATCAATCTGCCCGCCCGCGCGCAAGGCGATATCAGCAATCCAGATTTTGAAGACCTGTACCTGGATGCCCTGCAGGCTCTCAGCGAAAGGCGGCTCGATGATGCAAAGGCCTTATTTACGCAGCTGATCGAAAAGGTGCCTCAGCATGCCGGCGCGTGGATGGAATTGGCGGTGATGCAGTGTGATCTCGGTAATAAGCTAGAGGCGGAGCGCCTGTTCCAAGGCCTGATAGACCGCTACGCGCCACCACCAGCCATTCTTGAAATTATCAACCAGCATCGCGCCAGCGGGTGCAATGCCGCACCGCCTGTCAGCCGTTATTCGTTTACTCTAGATAGAGGCATTGACAGCAACGTGAATCAGGGCGCGAGCAATCCCAATTTCACATTAGGGGCCGGCACGCAAAATCCAATAGACTTGCAACTGTTGCCTGAATTTTTACCTCGGCAAGATAAATACACCACCATTTCCGCTGATTATATGCGTGAACTGTCCTCCAATGGCAGCATAGGCTTTGCTCAATTGCGTGTACGTGACTACGACACCTTATCCCAGTACAACACGATAGCGCTTGCTGCCGGATTTGAGCGCCCTTGGAGAGTAGGAGGCTGGGGGATGCGGGGCACGGGCATGCTAGGGTTGTTGACGCTGGACGGACATTTGTACCAAAAACAGGAGTTGCTGCAGTTAAGAGTAACGCCGCCATTGCTCCTGCCCCAAACTATGCAATTCAGCGTAGTAGGGGGCCTGACTCATTTGCAATACCCTACGCAAACAAACTATGACTCCAATATCTGGGAACTAAGAAGCCTGTTTTCATATCAGACCGATAAATACAATGTACAAACCAGCCTTGCTTATATGTCGGACCTTGCCACCGGCCCACGACAAGGCGGGGACCGCAAAGGCTGGTTTGCCAGTGCACAGGGGCGCACGCGGATCTACGGAGATATTGTCGGTGAAATGGGCTGGACTCGACAGGTCTGGCAAAGCGACGCGCTGTACTCCCCCGGTCTGATCAACCAGGAAAGGCATCAGGTTACTCAAATTGTCAGGGCGGCAGCGATCTTTCCCATCCAACCCCGCCAGTCCATACAACTAGAATTACGCAATGTGAACAACAGAGAAAATATCTCATTATTTCAATACAACAGCAATGCATTGCAGGTAAGCTGGCACTGGCAAAATCTTTAGAACTACGATATCGCTGAGCGATAGCTTTAAGGCAATTAGAAAAATGCATCTCGAATTATTACTCTTCATTTTGACATCGACGGCCATCTGTCTCGGCTGTCTAGTGCCCGCCCGCTGGCTGCCCCCTTTGCACCATGACAAATGGATGCATTTTTTTGCTTTTGCTACCTTGTCCGCGCTGGCAAAACTGGTTGCAGGCACCCCTAAGGAACTGGCACTGTGGCTTTTTGGTTTATTATTCGCAGGCTTGGCCATAGAGATCTTGCAAAACTGGGTTCCCGGCCGCAAGTTTTGCTGGAAGGATATGGCGGCAAATACGGCGGGAATCTTTATTATTGCTGCAATCTCATGCCTTTTAAATTGATTCATCGTCCGGATAAACATGCACCCATTTAACTAATGACTGCGACAAATAAAGAGGCCGCGTTAATAACAAGCGCCGCATCTATCGAACAAATTCAAGCTGCACCTGAGCAACTTCATTTAAAAATTCAGGTGCAAGGTAAAGTGCAAATTAAAATCAGTCAGACTACTGTCAGTCTGAGAAAAATTCCTTTATTGGCAGAGTTAACAGACGATGAAATGACAAAAGTCAAGTCTGAGCTACGTGTCAGACAATTTAATAAAAGAGATGTCGTACTTCAAAAGGGGGGGGTGGGCGACAGCTTATTATTCTTATTTTCCGGCCAGCTACAGGTAGTCGACGTGACTGAAGACGGCCGTGCAATAGGTTTGCGCATGCTGAACGAGGGAGATTTTTTCGGTGAAATTGCCATTATCAATGGGTCCACCCGATCTGCGTCTGTAGTAGCGTTAAGCAATGTGCTAGTTGGCTTTCTCCCAAGTGCCACTGCGTTGCACCTGTTTTCGCACTCTCCAAATGTGGCCAATATGATGCTACGCCATCTGGCGGACAAGATACAAAGGGATTCTGAATTCCGCGCGCTGCTGAGTATCAATAATACTTCACGCAGGATATATGCCTTCATCGAACTCTTCAAGAAAGTCGCGCCCGGCAATCTGGAAGTGGTGGAAAATCTGCCAACGCATCAAGATATTGCGATGATGATCAACACCAGCCGCGAAACTGTCACGCGTGCGTTGCTTAGCCTCGCACAGCAAGGCATAGTCGAAAAGGATCTGCATCGCCTGATCATACGCAAGCCAGCAGAATTGCAAAAGCTAGCGCTGGGCAACTCATAGATTAACAATAATAAACGCCTAGCCTGCTCGCTTCAATAACCGGCGCTGTCATCCACCCCCCGCCCCTAGGCATTTTCAGCCCTGCTCGTCATGCTCTTTAATTCATCTATATTCATTGGGGTATTTTTACCGATCGCCCTGACAGGCTGGTGGGGGCTCAAGCAATGGGCTGGTATCCGAATAGCACTAAGCTGGCTTGTGATTGCGTCTTTATTCTTTTACGCTGCTTGGGATCCCCGCTATCTGGTAGTCCTGCTTACATCGGTCTCCATCAACTTCTGGCTTGGCGGCCGCATCTTGGCAGCAAAAACCAGGCAGGCCGATCATTTGGCAAAGCGCTGGATGATTGCAGGGGTAGGCTTTAACCTGCTGGTGCTGGGCGGTTTTAAATATGCGTATTTTGTGGCTAGCAATTTGTTCGCCATTTTTTCGCTTCCGCCGCCATTCGAACCTTTACTGCTGCCGCTGGCAATTTCTTTCGTCACTTTCCAGAAAATCGCCTATCTGGTGGACTGCCGACGCGGTGTCGTGGCAAGGCATGATGCGCTGGAATACCTTTTCTTCGTGTCTTTTTTCCCCCAGCTTATTGCAGGACCTATCGTACATCATCGCCCTCTGATCGCTCAAACGGTTGCCGACAAAAATCCGTTGTTCAAACAAACGGAAACCGTTGTGGCAGGCCTGACATTGTTTGCGATAGGCCTTTTTAAAAAGGTGGTGCTGGCAGACAGTATTGCCCACTATGCATCGCCAGTGTTCGAACTTGCCAAACGAGGAATGCCTGGCGGAGAGGCTGCATGGCAAGCGATGCTGGCATACACGCTGCAACTTTATTTCGACTTTTCCGGTTACTCGGACATGGCTATAGGCCTGGCACTGATGTTTGGCTTCCGGCTTCCGGTCAATTTTCTTTCCCCTTATAAATCAGCGTCAATCATCGAATTCTGGCGACGCTGGCACATCACCTTGTCGACTTTCCTGCGGGATTATCTATATATTCCTTTGGGTGGCAATCGGCATGGTCCCGTTGCCCGCTACAGAAATTTGTGGCTGACAATGTTGCTGGCAGGCCTGTGGCATGGCGCCGGCTGGAATTTTTTGCTGTGGGGTGCTTTGCATGGCAGCATGCTGTTGCTGAACCATGCATGGCGCGCCATGCAAAGTCGTTTCGCATTTCTCGCAACGATTTGGCGGCATGTCCCGGCGGCATTTTCGGTTACGGTGACTTTTCTGCTTGTAGCATTCGCATGGGTCTTATTCCGTTCTAATGACCTGTCAACGGCATCACACCTATATCAGGCACTGGCACATCCTCTGACGGGAGATCGCTTAGCCGCAGCTCCTTGGCGTTCTGCCGGAGCCTTGCTGGAAGGACTCTCAGGCGTTGCGCCCGAAGCCGGCTGGATATGGATATCGGCAGGCATGCTGATCGTGCTCGCAGCGCCCAATTCCGTCCGCCTGGTGTCCTATGACGCGCAGCCAAATACCGGCTACCGGATTAACCTGCGGTTTGGACTTGGCGTCCTGGCAGGCGCCTGCCTGTGGTTCGGCCTGAAGTGGATGGCGGTGCGTCCGGCGACTGAATTCCTTTACTTCAATTTTTGATTAGGGGTAAGGAACATAGGATGAAAAGATTTTGGTATGGAGCAGCATTGGCATTTCTGCTATTGAGCAGCGCATGGGTGCTGGGCGTGAAACAGCAATTGGACGCACCCACACAAAGCTCACGCTGGGTATACGACGCGTATCAACACAAGATCGCAGCAGCGAACGCGGTGAAAGGGCCCCGGGTGCTAGTGGTGGCAGGGTCAAATGCAATGTTCGGCATCGACTCGGCACAGCTGGAATCTTACTGGAACAGGCCGGTGATTAATCTGGGCGTAAATGCCGGGTTGGGGCTGCCCTATATCCTCAACTTGTCCAGGCGGGTCGCACGTCCCGGCGATGTCATATTGATGCCGCTGGAATATGCACTGTATCTGGATAGCGGCGAAGCCAATTCGCAGATAATCGATTATGTCATCGGCCGCGACATGGATTACTGGCGCAGCCTTTCCTATCCGGAGCGATTGCGCTTTGCGGCCGGCATGGCGCCAGAGCGCTGGATACAAGGCCTAAGGCATTTGCCGGAGCATGCCGTCACTTCCGGCACCTACGGTGCGCATCATCTCGACGCCCGGGGCGACCAGACTCATTCATCGGCAGCGGAGCGCACGCCAGCGGACGTCGCTGCTGTCGAAGCAACCAAACCATGGAGCTATGGCGCAAGAGCCGCAGCAGAAACCGGCGGCTGGGGCCTGATCGCTGACTATGCCCGCTGGGCAAAAGCCAACCATATTTGCCTGGTTGCCGCTCCAACCGTGCTGCTTCACTACAGCAAATACGACACTGATCCTATCGAACATGCATTTTACGAAGCGCTGCCAGAGAAGATAAGCGCCGCCGGCATTCCTTATATAGGGAAGCCGAAAGACTTTATGTACCCGCCCTCATGGTTTTTCGATACTGACCATCACCTGCAGGACTGGGCGCGCAAAATACACACAGCGCATCTGATCAAGCTGCTGAATCCAGATCCGCGCAGCTACTGCGGCGCGGATCAAGCAGCAAAGTAAGTTCATAATTTGCCGGTGTGAATATCCAGCGCGTTGGCAATACCATCAATCAAGTTCAATAGCCGCGAAGACAAAGCCGGCCATTGTCGGGTTTCGCGCCAGACTTTCGCTTGCTGTGCCTTATCGAGCAAGGCCTTGTGGTCCTTGAAAATATCTGAAATTCCCTGCGCCAGAGACTCGGCATCGGTTCCAGGCAAGGTATGCACGGCATCAGCAACATCATGAAAAATACTCAACGGAGTAACTGCCACAGGACGTCCGGATGCCAGCCCCATGCGCACAGCGGCGCTGGAAGACTCTTGCGTCAACTGGTAAGGATAAACGATCAGGTCGGCCCGCTGCAGCAAAGCCTGGCTCTGCTCGTCTTCCAGATAATCCGAAATGATCGTGACGCGATCACCCAAACCAAATCCATTGACCAACCGCTTGCAATCATCCAGTTCATGCTCAGATTGCGAAATCGGATACAGCGAAGTAACCAGCAATAAATGCAAATCCGGATCACCGTCAGCCAGCTTGCTGAAAGCGCGGATCAGCGGCTGCATACCCTTGTGAGGCAATAGAAATCCGTAGGCAGCTATCAGCTTTTTACCCTGCAGACGCAACTGCATATCGCGATGTATGGTGGAATTTTGCAGGGTCGGCATCAGGCCCTGCGGAAAAAACACAACATTGTCGACAAGGCCAAAATCCTTCAACCGGTTCAGATCGTCTACGCCATGGACATACAAGCGGTCAGCCACAGCGAGGTCTGCGGCAATACCGGAAAGCGTTATCGTGTAGCCGGGTCTTACGACATCAGCGGTCGCATGAAAGAAAATATGCACGGCAATGCCGGATTGCTTCAGCCTGCGGATCAACCTAGCCAGCACATCCAGCGTGAAGAACCCGAAATTATATTGGATAACAACTGCATTGACGCCCTGCTCAATCATGTTGTCGTAGGCATAATCAAGATTGTCTTCCGCACCTTCGTCCCAGCAACGGAAGATATTGGGGCCGTCACTGGCAGTGCGTTCCGGTTTATGCGCTGCCAGCACGACTAGTCGATCTTCCGGCATGCCGCAGGTAAGAAAAGAAGAATACGAAGCCACTCCGCAGCGTGCATTCCATGTGCTGACCCAGCCTATGCGAGGCTCCTTGCGCAGCAAAGGTTGATGCGCCAGCGCATTGACTGCGGCTGCCGTGCGCGAGGCAACATGTTCCCATTTAAAATTTTCCAGAACGCGTTTTCTTGCAGGCGCCGTGCGCGCCAACCTTTGCTCTTCGCTACTATTACGCACGTCAGTAAGCAGAGAGGCCAGATGTCCAACATCGGGATCTGCCCACACTGAGTGGGTGCTGCCAAAATGTGAGTCAGACTTGGCAAAACGGTAGTCACACATCCATGCGGTAGTGTCGTCACAAAAATCGTTCTGACCGCTCCAGGCAGTCGTAATGACAGGCAAGCTCAGCAACATCGCTTCTGCCATCGGCAACCCGAAACCTTCACCACGGCTGGGCGCCACCAGCGCGTTGCAAGCCTGGTACAGGCCAGTCAACTGCGCCTGAGAAAAATCGTCATTGATAAGCTGCACATGCGGAAACAAAGGATCTTGCAAACGCAACTGGTGCAACTGCTGCTCCACGTTATTGTGCGGATTAGGAAAAGTCTTGATGATCAGCGATACATCGTCGGTATAGCGGAAAGCCTTGCCATACGCCGCCAGCAACGCATCTACTCCCTTACGGGGAAAACAAGAAGATATGTGCAGGAAACGGAAGCTGCGCCACCCTTCTGTGGTCTGTGGCGAGAGTGTTTCGGCAGGCGTGTCCAGCAAATGATCTATTCCATTGCCGACTACCGCAATCGGTACGCGCACGCCATTATCCCTCAGCACCTTGCCGACAAAGCGTGACACCACCGTGATCAGATCCAGCTTGCGATTGAAGGCGTTGACATACTCTGCAGGGAAACCGCTCTCTTCCCACCCATACGAATGCACGACACGTATTTTCCCTTGCATATCGTCCAGAGAGGGAGGGTAGCAGTTGCGCAATACTATCTCAGGAGAAAAGCCGACCTTCTCAGAAGACGCCAGCATTTGGGCCACATCAGGATTTTTTTGCAGGAAGGCGGTGTCGGGAACAAAATCTCCTCCGCCTTCTCTACTCCTTAGTTTTACAGACAGTCCCAGGTCACGCAGCGAGCGTGCCAGTTCGCGATTCACGATGGCCAGACTGTAGCTGGAATCAAACGGCCCTTCCAT
>JAYSKH010000192.1:0-17254 GCA_043726505.1 Undibacterium sp.
TGGGGCCGGCCGCAGTATGATGAAAGCATCAACCAAGTCTTACGGCTTTGCCGGTAATATCGGGCACAGCCGTGGGGCGATCCAGATTCCATTTTACAAAGGCTGATTGTGCCTGTTGCCTCTGCCGCCGCATCCCGCGTCTCCAGACCGTCTGTTGCTTCCGGGCGCGCGGTCATCATCTTGTCTTGCCTGCTGGCCGTGTCGGTTGCCAGCATCCTGACGGCCTGCCTGGTAGGCTCCATCTCGCTGTCTTACAGTGAACTGTTCAACGCGCTGGGCGATATTCTGCGCGACAAACCTTCTACACTGGCAGCTACCTTGCTGGAGTTGCGGCTGGGCCGCGCGTTGTCCGGTTTTTCTGTGGGCGCGACGCTTGCGCTGGCCGGCGTGCTGATGCAGGCGCTGCTGCGCAATCCGCTGGCCGAACCTTATGTGCTCGGCATTTCCGGTGGGGCTTCGGTCGGCGCGCTGGCTACGATACTTTTCCTGGGTACGGCGTGGATGATAGACGCCGCTGCCTTTGCCGGCGCCATGGCAGTGGCGATGCTGCTGTTTGGCCTCGCCTACCGTGATCTGCGCGGCAGCGGCAGCTCCGAAGGCAATGCGCCTTTGCTGCTGCTGACCGGCGTCATCATCGCTGCCGGTTGCGGCGCACTGGTCAGCCTGATGCTGTCGATTGCACCTGACAGCCGCATGCGCGGCATGGTGTTCTGGATGATAGGTGACCTGTCTACAACGCAGCCGCGCTACCTGCCGTGGATCATCCTGCTGGCGGTGCTGGCGTTTGCGATGAAGTCAGCGCGCAGTATTAACGTCGCCGCCATGCATGCGGATAATGCCAGTACCTTGGGCATCAAGGTTGGCAGCTTGCGCCAGGGGATGTTTTTTTGCTCCGCGCTGCTGACGGCAAGCGCGGTCAGTAGTGCAGGCAGCATAGGTTTTGTCGGCCTGATCATGCCGCATGCCTGCCGTTTTGCATGGGGGCCGGATCACCGGCTGCTGATACCCGCGTCCGCCCTGGCTGGCGGCAGCTTCCTGGTGCTGGCCGATACGCTGGCGCGCAGTGTGGTCGCGCCGCAGCAGCTGCCGGTAGGCGTCATTACTGCAATCATCGGTGTTCCGGTGTTCCTGCTGCAGTTGCACCAACTGAGGCGGCGCTGATGCAGACCCGCAAACTGAATGTTCACATAGGCAAGCGCCAGCTGGTCGAAAATCTGGAGTGGCAGGTGCAGCCCGGCGAATGCTGGTGTGTGATCGGCCGCAACGGCGCCGGCAAGAGTACCTTGCTGCGCACGCTGGCGGGCCTGCGCCCGATTGATGCTGGCCAGGTCAACATGCACGGCAAAGACATAGGCGCATGGCCATTGGCGGAGCTGGCACGCGAACGCTCTTTCCTGTCGCAGGGCAGGGTGGATGCTTTTGCCTACACCGCGATAGAGACCGTGCTGAGTGCGCGCCATCCTTACCATGACAGCCGCTATTGGGAATCGCCCGAAGATATCGCGCTGGCGCATGCCGCGTTGCAGGAACTGGACGTGGCTGATCTGGCAGAACGAGATGTGCGTAGCTTGTCCGGCGGCGAACGCCAGCGCGTGGCGATTGCCGCGCTGCTGGCGCAAGATGCGGGCCTGATGCTGCTGGATGAACCGGCCAATGCACTGGACCTCGCGCACCAGGTCAGCGTCATGCAACTGTTTGCGCGCCTGTGCCGGCAGCAGCAAAAGGCGGTTGTCATGGTCAGCCATGATCTGAACCTGGCCTATAGCATTGCCACGCACGCGCTGCTGCTGATGGGCGACGGCTCATGGCAGGCAGGCTTTGCCGCAGAAGTGATGACGGCAGACAGGCTGAGCCTGTGCCTGGGCCATCCTATAGAGATGTTCCGGCACGGCGAGCAGACTGTTTTTCTACCCCAACATTGAACAAGGTTTTATGAATCACGACCAAACTGGCGACGCCGAAAACTCCGAAAACGCCGAAAACACCGGCAGCGCAGACGGCGAAGACAATATCAATACCCGCCACCAGCGCCGTATGCAGCGCAAGAAAGAAGTTGTCGACCAGAAGATACAGTCGGCGCAGCGCCGCACCGGCGTGTTGCTGGTCAATACCGGCAACGGCAAAGGTAAAAGCTCCAGCGGATTCGGCATGGTGATGCGCGCAATGGGGCATGGCATGAAGGTCGGCGTCGTGCAGTTCATCAAGGGTGCGATGTCCACCGGCGAGGAAATGTTCTTGCGCCGCTTTCCCGAAGAAGTCAGCTTTCATGCAATGGGCGAAGGCTATACGTGGGAGACCCAGGACAGGGAACGCGATATTGCCAAGGCGCAGCTTGCGTGGGAGCAGGCAAAACGTTTCCTCAGTGACCCGCAGATAGGCCTGGTGCTGCTGGATGAATTGAATATCGCGCTGAAATACAAATATCTGGACATCGCACAGGTGCTGGCCGACCTGGATGGCAGGCCGGAGATGCAGCATGCAGTCGTCACCGGGCGCGGGGCACCGCAGGAGCTGATTGATATTGCTGATACGGTCACCGAAATGCAGGTAGTCAAACATGCGTTCAAGGACGGCATTGCGGCACAGGCCGGGGTGGAGTGGTAAAGCCATGAAGCCAAGCGTGATACCAGTTCGGGAGAAGACCACCGTAGTACTGATCTCCGCCATCGCTTCCGGCCAGGGTAAGACCACGGTCACGGCGGCACTGGCGCGCAAGCTTGTCAAGCAGGGCAAGTCGGTCAGGGTGTTCAAGACCGGGCCGGATTTTATCGACCCCATGATGCTGGAGCGCGCATGCGGCCACGCTGTGGAGTCGCTGGATTTATGGATGGTGGGGCTGGAGCAGTCGCAGGCAATGCTGGCGCAGGCAGCGCAACAGGCTGATGTCATCCTGATCGAAGGCGTAATGGGCCTGTATGACGGCAATCCATCGTCGGCCGATTTGGCGCGCGCCTTCGGCGTGCCGGTGCTGGCTGTGGTGGATGCGGGTGCGATGGCGCAGACTGTTGGTGCGGTAGTCATGGGTTTGCGTGATTTTGGTCCTGTGCATCTGGCAGGAGTAGTGGCCAATCGCGTTGCTTCCGCGGGCCATGCAAAAATGATCGCCGATGCGATGCGCGATATCCCGCTGGTGGCCACGTTGCCCAAACAGCAGCAGGCTTTACCGGAAAGGCATCTGGGCCTGGTATTGCCGGACGAAGTAGAACAACTGGAAGCCATGCTGGATCAACTGGCCGAACAGCTGGCGCTAGACACGGACGCACTGGAGACCTTGCCAAAGCTGAGCCTGGTGCCAGTCCAGACAGCGGAAATCCCGCCGCTGTTAAAAAGTAAGACCATCGCCATCGCACGCGACGCTGCGTTTGCCTTCCTGTATTCAGCCAATCTGGACTGCCTGCGCGCGCTGGGTGCCGAACTGGTATTTTTCTCGCCGCTTAATGACGAAGCGGTGCCGACTCATGCCGATGCGATTTATCTGCCGGGCGGCTATCCTGAACTGCATGCGCAGACGTTGGCGCAGGCCGGGCATTGGCAGCAGTCTATACGTGATGCACATGCTGCAGGTTTGCCGATACTGGCGGAGTGCGGCGGCATGATGGTGCTGACCGAAAAACTGGTGGACAAGCAGCAGGCCGAATGGCCCATGCTGGGCCTGTTGCCGGGCGCCGTCATTATGCAAACAAGGTTGGCCGCGCTGGGCGCGCAAGCCTGGGATAGACCGCAAGGCAGTCTGCGCGGGCATGCCTTCCACTACTCGCGCTTTGAAACTGCTTTGCATGCGGAGTCACATACGCGTAAGCACTCCAACGGCGAGCAGGGAGAAGCGATTTACCGGGCCGGCAATCTGACAGCATCTTATTTTCACAGCTATTTCCCGTCCAATCCGGTTGCGACTGCAGCCTTGTTTTTGGCGAGACAATCATGACGGAAGCTGTTCGCACACTGGTCTTCGGCGGCGCGCGCTCCGGTAAAAGTTCTTATGCGGAACAACTGGCATCTGCGTCCGGAAAACGCGTGGTATATATCGCCACCGCGCAGGCCGGCGATGGCGAAATGCAGGCGAGGATAGCGCTGCACCGCCAGCAACGGCCTGCTGTGTGGGCCACAGTAGAAGAGCCGCTGGCGTTGGCTGCGGCCATACAGCAGCATGCTGCGCCGGATACGCTGGTGCTGGTGGACTGCCTGACGGTGTGGCTATCCAACCTGCTGTTTTCCGAACAGCGTGATTATCCGGAAATAGGCCACATCGTGCCGCCCGATGCGTTTGCTCGGCAGCGCGCAAACCTGTTGCAGGTGTTGCAGCAGGCAAAGGGAGATATTGTATTGGTCTCCAACGAAGTGGGCATGGGCATCGTGCCGCAGGGTGCTATATCGCGCTGGTTCGTGGACGAAGCTGGCCGCCTGAACCAGGCAGTGGCAGCACTGTGTGACCGCGCCGTGTTCGTGGCCGCCGGTCTGCCGCTGGTACTGAAAGGCTGACATGCTGGAACTCGGCTATGCAACGGTCGTACTGTGTGCGCTGGCAGGCGTGGCGCTAGACCTGATGCTGGGCGAAACCCGCCGCTGGCATCCGCTGGTGGGCTTCGGCAGGCTGGCCACTGTGGTGGAAAAAAAGATGAATAGCGCAAAAGCCAGCCGCTTCACGGGCCTGTTGGCCTGGGCTGCGGTGGTGCTGCCTTTAGTCGCGCTGCTGCAGTTTGCGTTGATCAAAGTTGCTGCCTTTCATCCGTGGCTGGGCGCGGCGCTGCATGCACTGTTGCTGTATTTTTGCCTGGGCTTGCGCAGCCTGCACGAACATACTGCGCCAATACAGGCCGCCTTGCAAAATGCCGATCTGCCGGAAGCCCGGCGGCTGACTTCTTACATCGTCAGCCGCGATACAGCCCAGGCGGTGGAGCAAGATTTGTCCAAGGCTGCGGTGGAATCCTTGCTGGAAAATGGCTGTGACGCGGTGTTTGGCGCAATCTTCTGGTTTGTGGTTGCGGGCGGGGCGGGCGCGGTGCTGTACCGGCTGTCCAACACGCTGGATGCGATGTGGGGTTACCGCACACCGCGCCTGCTGGCCTTCGGCTGTGCCGCAGCACGTATTGACGACGGCTTGAACTGGATACCGGCGCGGCTGACGGCATTGTCCTATGCCGCGCTGGGCAATACCCGGCTGGCCTGGTCATGCTGGCGTGCGCAGGCGCCATTGTGGAGTAGCCCCAATGCCGGGCCAGTGATGTCGGCCGGCGCCGGTGCGCTGGGCCTCGCACTGGGCGGGGCTGCAACGTATGACGGTATTGTCGAGCAGAGGCCGGCGCTGGGTATAGGTGCACCTGCTGTTGCGGCAGATATTCATCGCGCGTGGAGCATGGTGCTCAATACCGCGCTGTTGTGGCTGGGTGTTCTGGTACTGATATGGATAGCGGTGCAAACAAGCGGGGTACTGCATGCTTGAACATGGCGGCAATCTCAATGATGCAGTGCGGCACTTCGGCAGGCCTTTGCACGACTGGGTGGACCTGTCCACCGGCATCAACCCACGCTTCTATCCGGCGCCGCAGATAGCAGACAATGCCTGGCACAGGCTGCCAGAGAAATCGGATGCGCTACAGGCAGCCGCTCAGGCTTTTTACGGCGCACCCCACATGCTGGCAGTCGCAGGGACACAGGCGGCAATCCAGGCGCTGCCGCGTTTGCGGCCTACTTGCCGGGTCGTGGTATCCGCGCCTTCGTATGCGGAGCACGCGTACCAGTGGCGGCAAGGCGGCCATGATGTGCGCGAAGTGCCGTATGCAGAGTTGGCCGCTGCTGTGCCGGATGCCGACGTCGTTGTCATCTGCAACCCCAATAATCCTACCGGCGCGGGCGTGCTGCCGCAGATGCTGCTGCAGTGGGCAGAACAGCTGCAGGCGCGCGGCGGCTGGCTGGTCGTCGATGAAGCCTTTGCCGATACGCTGCCAGGCATGAGCACCGCTGCATGGGCAAACAGGCCCGGTTTGATTGTGCTGAAGTCGGTAGGTAAATTTTTCGGCCTGGCGGGAGTGAGGCTGGGTTTTGTCGCTGCCGAACCTGCTCTGCTTGCCAGGCTGGAGACTTTGCTAGGCCCATGGGCGGTCAGCGGCCCGGCGCAGCAGATTGCATGCGCGGCATTGACCGATACCGAATGGCAGCAGCATACACGCAGCTATCTGCAACAGCAGGGCGACAGGCTGCGCGCATTGCTGCGCATGCACGGTTGCCGCTCGTCTGGTACGGATCTGTTTCAATGGTGCGTTGACGGGGATTTGCGGATGCAGACAGAAGAGCTGTGGCGGCATCTGGCAGAACAGGGTATCTGGGTACGGCTGTTTAAACAGGCGGCGCGTGGCCTACGCTTCGGCCTGCCTGCAGACGATGCAGCGTGGCAGAGGCTGGAACAGGCGTTTGCACTATGGACTTTCAAAAAATGATGACCGGGAAGAAGTGATGAAAAAATTCTTGTATAAGTTTTGCGCGCGTACCGCTCTTGGCGCGTTGGCCATACTTGCCATGCTGTCGTCCACCGCTGCGCAAGCCGCAATCACCGTCACGGATGATCTGGGCAATACCGTGGTGCTGCAAAAGCCGGCGCAAAGGATCATCAGCCTGTCGCCGCATGTGACCGAACTGATCTATGCAGCAGGAGCGGGCGACCGCATCGTTGCTACGGTCAAGTACAGCGATTATCCGGCGGCGGCCAAGAATATCCCGCGCGTCGGTGACAACCGCCAGGTGGACATAGAGCGCGTCATCGCGCTGAAGCCGGATCTGTTGATCGTATGGATGCACGGCGCTTTTGAGCGCCAGCTGGAACCGCTGGCCAAATCCGGCATTCCGTATTTCTTCAGCGACCCGCGCAAGCTGGACAATATCCCGGAAACGCTGACCAAGATGGGTGCGATGTTCGGCACAGAAAAACAGGCCAAACTGGCTGCGGACGATTTCCGTGCACAGGTAGCACAGCTCAGCAGCCGCTACCAGAACAAGGGCAACGTCAAGGTGTTTTACCAGGTGTGGAACAAGCCTCTTTATACACTGAATGACCAGCACATCGTCAGCGATGTGATCCGCACCTGCGGCGGCGAAAATATTTTCGGCAAGCTGCCGGTGCCTGCGCCCACCGTCAATCTGGAAGCCGTGCTGGCGGAAAATCCCGAAGTTGTGCTCAGTGGCGACAGCAAGAACCAGGCCGTCAGCGGCATAGAGCAGTGGAAGCCTTTCCCCAGCCTGCTGGCGGTAAAAAACCATAACCTGGTTGCTATAGACGGCGACGAACTGAACCGGCCCGGCCCGCGTATCATAGAAGGCGCCAGGGCAGTGTGCGAGGCGCTGGACACCGCGCGCAATAATCGCAATATATATAAGACCGCAAACAAAACCGCAACGGCAGGACAGAAGCCATGAGCCACTACCAGCGCATCGCCTGCCTGTGCACAGAAGCAGTAGAGACCCTGTATGAGCTGGGTGCCGAACAATACATCGCCGGCATCTCCGGCTTTACTACACGTCCGCCCCGCGCGCGGCAGGAGAAGACCAAAATATCCGGCTTCTCTTCATCGAAGATAGAACGCATTCTGGAAGTCAAACCGGATCTTGTCATCGGCTTCTCCGACATGCAGGCCGACATCTGCCGCGACCTGGTCAAGGCCGGTATTGAGGTGCATCTGTTCAACCAGCGCACGGTGTCGGGCATTTTGCACATGGTCAGCGTACTGGCCTCAATGGTGGACCGCCAGCAGCAGGGCCGCAGGCTGGTCATGGAGCTGGAGGCAGCGATATCGCATGCCAGGCGGCAGACCGCGCAATGGACTGTTAAACCAAAAGTGTATTTTGAAGAATGGGATACGCCGATGATGAGCGGTATAGGCTGGGTATCTGAGCTGATTGCCATTGCTGGCGGCGAAGACGCGTTTGCCGATCTGGCACAGCACCACAGCGCCAAGGAGCGCATCATCGCCGAAGGGCAGCAAGTGATTCAGCGCGCACCGGACATCATCATAGGCTCCTGGTGCGGCAAAAAATTCCGGCCTGAACTGCTGTGCGCCCGGCCCGGTTGGGAAAGCATCCCCGCCGTGCAGCATGGTCACGTGGCCGAAATCAAATCGGCGGATATCCTGTCTCCCGGCCCCTGTGCCATCACAGAAGGCCTGCCGCAGATACAGGCGCTGATCGCACAATGGCAGCAGCGGCAGCTGGATGTGCGGGCAAAAGCAGAGCAGGTACAGGCATGAAGCTTACTACACTGATGGTGCAGGGCACGACGTCGGATGCCGGCAAGAGCACGGTCGTCGCGGCGCTATGCCGCTTGCTGGCAAGGCAGGGCGTGGCCGTAGTGCCAATGAAACCGCAAAATATGGCGCTCAATAGCGCGGTGACCGTGGATGGCGGCGAGATAGGCCGCGCGCAGGCACTGCAGGCGCTGGCCGCGGGTTTGCCTGCGCACACCGATATGAACCCGGTGCTGCTAAAACCTTCTTCCGATACCGGCGCGCAAGTCATCATCCACGGCAAGGTACGCGCCGACATGAATGCCAAGGATTACCACCAGTACAAAACAGTGGCGATGGGCGCGGTGCTGGAATCCTATAGTCGCCTGCAAGCGCAATATGAAGCCATCATCGTTGAGGGTGCAGGCAGCCCGGCTGAGATCAATCTGCGCGAGCGCGATATCGCCAATATGGGCTTTGCCGAGGCGGTAGACTGCCCCGTGATTCTGGTAGCTGACATAGACCGCGGCGGCGTGTTCGCCCACTTTGTCGGCACGCTGGAATGCCTGTCTGAATCAGAGCAAAAGCGCATCGTCGGTTTTGTCATCAATCGCTTTCGCGGCGACATCGCCTTGCTGGAGCCTGGCCTGGACTGGCTGGAAAAAAAGACCGGCAAACCGGTGCTGGCAGTGCTGCCTTACCTGCACGGGCTGCAGCTGGATGCGGAAGATGCCATTCAGTCCAGCCAGGGTACCGCTGGCAAGTTCCGTATCATCGTACCGGCGATCCCTCGCATTTCCAACCATACGGACTTTGATGCACTGCGCGCACATCCGGATGTGGACCTGCAATTTATCGGCCCCGGCCATGCGATACCGGCGGCCGACCTGATCATCCTGCCGGGTAGCAAGAGCACGCGCGCCGACCTTGGCTTCCTGGTGGAGCAGGGCTGGCTGGATGCGCTGGAAAAGCACTTGCGCTACGGCGGCAAGGTCATTGGTATCTGCGGCGGCTACCAGATGCTGGGGCAGGTCGTCAGCGACCCGCACGGCGTGGAAGGCGCAGCGGGAGAATCATCAGGTCTGGGCCTGCTGGACATCACTACCGAACTGACACAGGAAAAGAGGCTGCAGCAAGTCAGCGGTTATTGCGCCTTTGGCAGCGACAAGAATGGCAAAGCCAAGGTCAGCGGCTACGAAATTCACATGGGCATTACCTACGCCAGCAACGATACTTTGCCGGCCTTTATCATCAACGGTGAAGAAGAAGGCACACGCTTGCCGGATGACCAGATCCTGGGTTCCTATCTGCACGGCATGTTTGATGAGCCGGACGCCAGCGCGGCCTTGCTGCAATGGGCAGGATTGAAGAGCGATGCCAGGGTTGATCTGGCGGCATTGCGCGAACACAGCATAGACAGGGTCGCGGATGCCTGCGCTCCCTTGCTACTGGCTTTACAGAAACTGTGATCAACGTTACAAGGCGCTACATGCAGGACATTCGCTAAGCGTACCCTCTGATACAATTCAGCCTTGGGCACAATTGATATTGTGCTTTAGTTAATTAATTGACCGATGGTGTTTTTGATTTGCGTTTGATTGTGCCAAATCGCTCCTGTCGGAATCGACAAATCCCTACTCAATACCAGACATCATGAAAATTACAGAAAACACAGCAGTCTCGCTGAACTACAAAATGTTCGATGATGCCGGCAATATCATCGACAAAAACGAAGAACCTATCGTCTACCTGCATGGCGGCTACGACAACATCCTGCCGGCCGTGGAAGAAGCACTGGAAGGCAAAGCCGCAGGCGACACCATCTCCGTGACTATGGCGCCTGAAGAAGCATTCGGCGAATTCGATCCAGGCATGGTCCGTGAAGAAGAAATCGGTCTGTTCCCACCCGATATCGAAGTCGGCATGATGTTTGAAACACGCGATCCGGAAACAGAAGAGTCAGTACAGTTCCGCGTCACCGCCATCGATGCAGGCAAGGTCACCGTGGACGGCAACCATCCGCTGGCCGGCATGACTATCCGCTTTGATGCAAGCGTATTGAGTGTGCGTGAAGCAAGCGATGAAGAAATCGCCCATGGCCACGTACATGGCGAACATGGACATCATCATTGATTGAATGCTACGGCGCCCGCTAGGGTGCCGTCTTGAACTGCCAGAAAAATGCCGGGTACTGTCGTCAGACAGTGCCCGGCATTTTTTTAGACAGGTGCAGTTGAGATGCATAAGCTGAATATAAAAAGGCGCTGGATTTCAGCGCCTTTGTTCCATGCAAGCTTACTTGCCTTCGCCTAAGTGCTCGATGAAGAAAGCCTCGTACTTCTTGTGCAGCGCCTTCGGTTTCACAACACCACCCAGTCCATGCACGCCGTCTGGATCGAGGAACAGGTCGACCAGATCTTCCTTGCCGTTTTCCAGCAGCGAGCGGTACACGTTGACGGTGTCCTGATACAGCACGTTCGGGTCTTGCATGCCATGCACCAGCAGCAGCGGTTTTTTCAGGCCAGCTGTTAGCGGCAACAGTGAGAAGCGGCGCAGTGTTGGCTTGTCGCGTTCGGTCTTGCCGAGAGTGCGGCCGCTGTACCAGCTGTTGTAGTTTTCCCATTCGGTCGGGCCGGCGCCGGCAGCGCCTGCGGCGAAGGTGTCTGGGCTGGTGTACATCGTGTACTGGGTCTGGAAGCCGCCGAAGCTCCAGCCGGTGAGGCCGATGCGTTTGCTGTCCACGCCCAGGTTTTTGCTCATGTATTTGGCCAGGTCTTCCAGGTCTTCTGTCTGAGGCTTACCGGGTTGTTCCCAGTTGGCGTCGCTGAAGGCACGGCCATAGTCGGAATGGCCGCGCGGGTCAACGGCGACCATTACGTAACCGTGCTTGGCTGCCATGTACATGCCGAACATATAGGCGGTTTGCTGGAAGCTGTCGGTTTCCACGGTATGCCTGTCGTTCAGCGGGCCGCCGTAGGTATAGACAACGGCAGGGCGGCGGTTGCCGGCGCTCCAGTTGGCCGGTTTGAACACGTAGGCCTGGATGGCGTCGCCATGGCGGTTGGTGTAGTGGAAGCGCTCAGGGCGCAGCAGGTCTACCTGGGCCCAGGCAGGATCATGGCTTTGCGTCAGCGTGGCGTGCGTGGCTTTCGGCAGGTCCAGGTATTGCAGTTCCGGGCGGTGTGACCATTGGCCGGCCATGGTTGCCACATGCGTGCCGTCTTCGGACACCGTTGTGGTGCGGTGGTAGTCGCCGGGCTGGCCCAGTGCCTTCATGTCGCCCGTGGCGAGGTCCACGCGGTACAGGTTCATGGCGGCGAAGTCATCGCGGTTGGCGGTGACGAACATCGCTTTGCTGTCCGGCGTGAAGCTGATGATGTTGTGTGTTTCAAAGTTGCCTTTGACGACTGCGTGTGCGCCGCCGGTGGCAGTGTCGATCACATACGGCTGGCGATAGCCGTCTTCATCCAGGATGGCGATCAGCTTGCTGCCGTCCGGCGTGAATTGCGGGGCCAGCACGCTGACGACTTCATGCCCGACTTTGCCGCGGCGCTCGAATACCATGGCCGGTTTGACGCCTTCTTCTGCCTTGCCGACGTAGATGCGCAGCAGTTCTTTTTCCCGCTCCCATGTGGAGAAGGTATAGCGGCTGCCGTCCTTGGCCCAGGTGACCTTGCTCATTTCAAACCAGACGTCGCCGCCGGCATTGGTGAACACGGGTTCAGGCTGCTTGGCTGTTACGTCACCAACGCGGCGTATATACAGTGCTGACGCCAGCACCTTGCGTTTGTCGTCCGACACTTCGCGCGACACTTTCTTGGCGGTGGCAAAGCGCGAGTTGTAATTCATGATCTCTACCTGGCGCTCGGCTGGGGCCGGTTTGGCGTCGCCTTCCGGTTTCGGCTCCGCCGCTTCGGCGGAAATGGCCATCCATTTCTTGTCTTCGCTGATGACGGTATCGGTGATCTTGTATTTCTTTTCTTCGTCGTCCGGGTTCCACAGTTCGCGGTTCAGCTGGATGACGGTGCCGCTGTTGAAGCGGGCGCTATAGACGCGCTTGTCATCCATATACAGATAGCCGCTGTCATCGGCGTTATAGGAAACGATGCGTTTCTGGCGGCCGGTCTGCGTTAGCGCTTCAAACTTGCCGTCGGCCATGTTCAGGCGGAACAGGTCGCCACGATACTGGAAAATGAGTTCGTTGCGGCTCTTGGCCCAGACCAAGTCTTCCACGCCGGGGTAAAGGTCGCTGGGTTTGAGTTTTTCTTTTTCCAGTTTCTTTTTCAGTTCGTCACGCAGTTCCCACAGCTCTTTCGGCTTGTCGCTGAGTTTGGCAGCTTTCTTCGCAGCGTCATCAGCCTTGCGGTCTGCCTCGGCAACTTCGACGGCGCTCTTGCCGTCCAGCTTGGCTGCGGCTGCTGCGGCTTTTTCCTTGGCGGCCTCGGCATCCAGTTCAGCCTTCTTCGCTGCGTCCTTGATTTTTTTCTCTGCCAGTTCGCGCTTCAGCACTTCCAGCGCGGCGGTTTCCCATTGATACAGGTCCACTTTTTCACCACGCAGGTAGGCGGCCTGGGCTTCTGCCTTGGCCTGGCGCTCGGCATCTTCACGGTCTTTTTGCTGGGCCTTCTTGTCAAAGCGGGCCATATCTTCCGGAGAATCGTAGGCCTTCATGATGGCAGGCGAGGTCACGCGTACGGTTTTGCCGGTCTGCGTGTCGTACACATATAGGTCTGAGCCATTTTCACCAAAGGGGTTCCACAGATAGGCCAGATAGCGGCCGTCTTCGCTGAAATGCAGCTTGCTGGCCGCCTGGCCTGCATAACTGCGGGCGGGGTACAGCTTTTCCATCGTCAGCTCGCTGGGCTTCAGCTTGGCCATGGCAGCAGGGGATGCGGTGGAGGCGGTGGAGGCGGGCGCCGTTGCTGCCTGCGCGGCTTCATGGCTCAGGCTGAAGCCTGCCGTGGCTACCCATGCCAGCGCAACGCTGACGGATAATAATTTTGGTGTCATTGGAGATTCTCTCGCATGGTTGCCGCCTCGTTCTTACACTTGGCAGGTCTGTAATAGGGTCAAGGCAATAAGTCAGGCAACAAAGTTGCCTGGTAGATATGGACAAGTCTGCTTGAAAACAGTTCCTGCTTGGGAAGTATTCTAATGAAAATTTTTTTACAAATCAGCGCAGTTTTGCCAGGCAGAACAATTTTTGCCAGGAAAGCCCCGTTATCTGTGTTTTTTTCGTTTTATCCATGCTTTTTGTCATTCCGTCGCAGCGTGCTTGAGCCGGGCTGCAGCTTTTCCTAAGATGCAGGCATCGGATCAGCTTTAACCAGCGCCGACCCTCGCAAACAAGAGCCACTTTAAGAAAAGGACACCACCATGAACACCAGGACTCGCAACTACCTTCTGACTTCTACCACACTGCTGATACTGGCTATCGCTGCTGTATGCGGGCTGATGGCGATGATGGGCGGCGACGCTGGCTGGACCGTCAACGTCAACGGCGATACTGTGGACGGTTTTGCCGGCGCAGGCTTCGCGATGGGCGGCCTTGCAATAGGCGTCATTGCCGCCATATTTGCTATAGCCCTGGTGGGAGCCATACTGGCCGGGGTGTCGGTGATGCTGATGGGTATATTCGCCTTTGTCGCGCTAGTTGTGCTGCTGGCGCTGGCTCCGGTGGTGTTGCCTGTGCTGCTGCTGATTGGTTTTATTATGCTGGTGAGCCGTAAAAAAACTGCATAAACACACTTTTGCATCCCATTCATTCCCCGATAAACGGGCTCTCTGGAGCCCGTTTTTGTTTCTTTGGCGGCATCTGCCCGGCATAAGCTGTTTTGATGGAAACGGCCCCATGCTCTTGCAATTCCACTTATCTTCCCTTCTTTTAGGTGCTGGCTTATAGTTTTAGGGCCGTCGATGTTAAGATGCGGGGCTTTCCGCGAGCATGGCTTAATTTGTGGCTATTTTTGAACTAAAACAGAGGATGCATGAAAGACTATTACTTTGTGCTGGGGATACCGAGCACCGCTCCGCTGGCCGAGGTCAAGAAGGCATTCAGGCTGAAGGCCGCCGAATTCCACCCGGACAGGAATACATCGGAAATAGCACCGGAAAAGTTTCGCGAGATCAGGGAAGCCTATGATGTGCTGGGTGATGACGCCGCCAGGGCTGCCTATGACGAGAACCGCAGGCGCAACCTGCTGGAAGATCCGCTGGAAACCGCGACAGAGATTTGGAAGAATTATTTATCAGGAGTATTGCAGTGAAGCTGTCTAATTTTTTTGAGGCGCTGGCCTCTGCGTATGATGCAGAGCTGGAAGACTTACGTAGTGATTCCGAAGGCAACGACATCCTGCGCAAGCGCTTGATGACCAAGCGCGGCGAAGTGCCATTACTGCTGCCTATGCTGAAAAGCAACCCGGAAATGGTGGCGGTTGCCTTTCATGGCGGCATCAAGTTCCCTAACAGCCTGGTGATGGAAGCGCTGGCCTCCAAGGAGCCGAACAGGTTTCCGTCATGGAACGAACTGAAGGGCGTGGTCGTGCTGGAAGCATGGGCCGAGAAACTGAGTGCAATTGTGTTGGATAATGAGGATGGTCCTCAGTTCATGGTGACAACGGCTTGCCTGGAATACCTGAACAAGAGCGGCAAATCGCGTGTGAACAGCCCCTCCAACGCGGAAGAGAACGAAGAGGAAGACGAGGATGACGGCGAAGCCAATGAAGGCCGCTACCACGTCGATACACGCAACGGCAGCGGCGATGAGTACGAGGACGAGCAGGAACGCGGCCTGGAAGAAGCCGGCGCCGATTGGCTGGCCGAGCAGGGCTTCGACCGTAAAGACTAACCGTATATGTCAGGAGCAATATGAAGACAAACTTCCCTGCGCTGATCGAAGCGCAAAGCCTGGTCAAGATAGGCGATATCGTCGGTGCGGAATCCGCGCTGGCAACGATGGCGGAAACCGAAGGTGACCACGCGCTGGTTGCCGCACTGGATGAATTTCCGGCCAAGGATCTGCTGGCCATCATCCGTGAATACGATACCTCCAAAGAATCGCTGGTCAACCTGCTGGTAACGCCGGAACAGTTCGCCAAGGCCGTCGTGCTGGAAAAGCGCTACGGCGACCTGAGCCATGAACAGCTGCGCGGCATGATCAACTCCGTCATCTTCCGTGAAGGCGCGGATGCTGCCGAGTTTTTGTATGAAATCGGCGAGCTTGACGGCGGCTACGATGCGCTGGTCGATTATTTGTCCGAGCGCACCAAGCGCGTTGAGCATTTTTACCGCTACGGCACCTTCGACCTGTTTGAATACGGCGACGACGTAAAGACGCAGGCGATAGACGACGACCTGATGAACCTGAGCGGCGATACCGATGCATCTTTGTCCGCGCAGGACATGGCCAACGTGATTGACCATGACTGGATGGAAGTGACTTACATCCTGCGCTTCCAGTTGCCGGAACTGTTCCGCGAAGTGCTGCTGAAGCTGCGTACCCGCTACCAGAATAGTGCACAGGCTATGGAAGATGCTGAAGCCGATGCACTGGTGACGGACGAGGATGACGAAGACGCACCGAAAAACGAGAAGATAGACAAAGGCGACGAAGAGGAAGAGTCCGCGCTGTAAGCTATATAAAATGCATGGCGTTGGCTGTATGAGCCTGAAAACGCAAAGCTATCTGCGCCGCCCCGTCCGGGACGGCGCCCTTTCCCTGGAATGACAACCGATTACCACCGACTGCGACCGATAAGCGATGTCTGACACTACTTTCAATGTTTCCCTGTTTGAAGACCGCCCTTTCTTTGAAAGCGCTTTGCGCCTTGGCGTGCAAAAAGGCGTACTGGACCAGGCCAAAATTGCTGCCATAGAAGCCGATGCGCCCAAGGGCATGGTGCAGATTGCGGAAGCATTTGGCAGCAAGTACCTGCGGCCTGAGATAGAGACGGCGCGCAAGCGCATCGTCAATCTGGTGAGCCTGTACCTGTTTGAAACGGCCAATGGCGATCTGGACGTGGCGGCCAAACTGATCCGCGACAATAGTTTTCTGTCGCTGTCGCGCGGCGGCTCCGGCATGATCAAGGCGATGTTTGCAATGCCGGAATACGCATTGCTGGGCCGCGAAGAAAAAGGCCGCGTCGAAGATTTCCTCGAGTACTGGTCGCGTAAAGAGAGCCAGATCGATTACCAGAAATCGCTGGCGCAACGCAAAGCCAATATGCTGGAGATAGAAGCCGGCCTGTGGTTTGGCGAGCAGCTGGAACTGGAGCGCGAAGACTTGCGCGAGCAGGACGCCGATGCGGAATCGGTGATCCGTACCGCCATGCTGCTGCGCCTGGCCGGCAAACCTGCCGGCAGCCTGATGAACCAGGTGGAGTTTGCTGGCCTGCTGGATACGATCCGCGCCAAAGGCATCAAACCCAAGAAAACCGCCAAGGGTAAAACGGAAGAAATACCGGAAAAATTCCAGGCCATCGCAGAACGCGTTCGCAAGGAAGTGGAAGAGCGTGACCTGCCGCGCATACTGGATATGGAAGCCTCGCTGGACAAGCTGGTCTATGAACTGAAAGACCGCTACTACCTGCGTGATTACGAGGTGGAAGATACATCAGAATATGACGCGCTGGTGTCGAAGGAATGGACCAAGGTCACCAAGGGCAAGAGCGACATCGATTCGCTGCTGACGCTGTTCCTGTGCCTGGCGGCGGATTTGCCACCGAAGACCAGCCTGTCCGAAGCTGCGGCAAAGAAGCTGGTGAAAAAATTACGCGACGAAGGCTTCAACCCCGATGCAGCCAGCGAATTTATCCGTGCCGCCGCGCCGCATGAAAAGCAGGAAAGCCTGCTGGCCGACTGGCAGGAATTTGTCGAAGAAGCCAACAACTACCTGCTGGATGACTGGGACAGCACCTATACCGGCGCCATGCGTTTCCTGCGCGAGAACTGCTATATCGACAAGGCTGCAAAGAAGTAGACGCGTGGGCAACTACACCAGGCAGCTTAATGACGCAGCATCATAACTACCAAAGCCGATACGTGGA
>JAYSKH010000193.1:0-10346 GCA_043726505.1 Undibacterium sp.
TACACAAGGCGGCTGAACCAGTGCGTGAACAGCCGGTCTGCCCAGGCCTTGCTACCCGACGTGCTGGAATTGATGACGGCATTGTCTACCAAAGTTTTAGTATGCATTTTTATCCCCCGGTCATTTGTTGCTGATCACTGTAGGGAGAATTGATGACAGGCTGGTGACAGGCCAATGAAGAATTGATGAAACGTATGCGCGGGCGCAACATGCAGGCACAATTTGTGTATAAGGCTGTGGATATGCCTGTGCCTAGTTTGTCGATAAGCTGTAGATAAGCGGTGCATAAGGCCGGTAAAACCGGTTGATAAACCTGTTGGTAACGCTGTTAGTAAGCCGGTGCAGAAGCTGGGTATAAAATCAGCCGTACAAAAGAAAAGGCCCGCGAGTGATGAGTTCGCCGGCCTTCAGGATGGTTAAGTGCATTGTTCTTATAGGCGTTTTGCGGGCTTCAGGATTGCTCCGCCAGTTTTTTCAAATTCGTCAATCCGCTGTCGAAATCACCGCCGATGATCTTGTCCATGAACGGACTGAACAGCCGCATTGCCAGCTTGCCGTCAGAGTTGCCCAGCATCGACCAGCTGACCCTGGTGCCGCCTGCCTGCGGTTCCAGCGTAAAGGCGCCGGTCGATGGTTTGCCCATACCTTCAAAATGCAGTTCATAAGCGATCTTGCTGCTGGGGACAGCGTCATTGAACTTCATGCCGCCGTTGCCCTGTGTTTTGCTTTGCCATTCCCATGCGGCGCCATTACCGCTGGGCGGCCCGGAAAAACTCATCTGCATTGCCGGATCGCGCTGGTTCCAGACCGACCATTTTTTCCATTCGGTTGGCGTGGCAATCAGCGGATAGATTTTCTCTGCAGGCGCATTGATGACGATGCTGCGGGTGACCGCGTATTGATCCGGCAGCGCTAGCGCGGCGACTAGCAGCAGTACAGCCAGTCCAATGATGATGCCTGCCAGCCATTTCACTATTTTCATTTTATTCTCCTCCGATGTTGTTATAAATGTTGGGGTGAGTTGGAACCGCGACAGCCAGGGCGGTATTTCATTCTGGCCGCTATCGCTGAAAATGACAATTGCAAAGCGCAAAAAGCACTGTCGCAGTCAGGTGTATGCGCAAATCCGACATATTGCCCGTCGCCTTGTAGGACGATGTTGACGTGGCTTACAAAGCATTACATTTGACACAGTAATCGCCTTTTTTACAGCCGAAATGGGTAGTACACTTGAGTCGCAGCAATAGTTTGTTTGCAATGTCGCTAAGTTGCTGCGCACTAAAAATTAAAAAATAATGAGGTCCCCAAATGGAAAATAATCACACACGCCGTATTCACCCACTGGTTGCAGGTGCTGCCGTATCTGTGACGCTGGTCAGCCTGATCGGCATTGCCGCCATCACTGGCGTGTTGCCGAATTCGATGAGCAAATCCGCCCCCGTGGATGCCAACATGCAAGCGCAGCTTGCGCAGCAGGCTGCCCCTGACAATACGATGAGTGCCAATGCACCATCTTCAGGCCAGTACGCGGCGAACGACACGCGCACGCTGAATAACCAGGCGCCTGTGCAGCAACAACCTGCGCAACCATACACGGCGCAGGTAGCACAGGCCAATACCGATTACCGTAATAGCGGCAGCGCTGCCCCGGTTGCTGCCGAGGTCTGCAGGCACTGCGGCCGTGTGGAATCAATACAGGCGGTACAGCATCAGGCGCAGACCAGCGGTATTGGCGTTGCTGCCGGCGCGGTATTGGGCGGCGTGCTGGGCCACCAGGTAGGTGGCGGCACCGGCAATACGCTGGCGACAGTCGCTGGCGCGGTAGGCGGTGGTTATGCCGGCAATGAAGTGGAAAAACGTTCGAAGACATCAACCTCGTACCGTGTGCGTGTGCGCATGGATGACGGCAAGTACCGTACTTTCCCGCAGAATGACTGGAGGGTGGGCGACCGCGTGCGTGAAGTCAACGGCAGGCTGGTATCAGAAGGCTAATACTGCGTAGTATCAGTATCAGCATCAGTTTCAATATCTACAAACGAAAAGACGGCAAGAATGCCGTCTTTTTTATTGGAGCACCGACTTATCCACAGCGAGTCCGAGTCCGGCACAAATATTAGCGCACACGGCCGATTGCCTGCTCCCACTGGTGCATCAGCTGGCCGGCCTGGTCCCGGCTCATCGTCGGCAGGAAAGTCCTTTCCATTTGCCACTGCGATGCGCATTCCTCGGTACTTTGAAATACGCCGACTCCCAGGCCCGCAAGATAGGCAGCGCCCAGTGCCGTGGTTTCGGTGACCTTGGGGCGTATCACCGGGATACCCAGCAGGTTGGCCTGGAATTGCAGCAGCAGGTTGTTGGCGGAGGCTCCGCCATCCACCCTGAGTTCACTGATGGCGGATACAGCATCGCGTGTCATTGCCATCAACAGGTCGGTGCTTTGGAATGCAATGGACTCCAGCGCAGCCCTGGCGATATGGGCCACCGTAGTGCCGCGGCTCAGGCCCAGGATGGCGCCTTTGGCCGACGGCACCCAGTACGGCGCACCCAGCCCTGTGAATGAGGGCACAAACACGACGCCGCCGGAATCCGGCACGGTTGCTGCGAGTTGCTCGACGTCGGTGGAATTCTGGATGGCCTTCAGGCCGTCGCGCAGCCACTGGACCACGGCGCCGCCGATGAAGACGCTGCCCTCCATCGCATATTGCGGCTTGTCGTCCACCTGGCACGCCGCGGTGCTGATCAGGCCATTGGTGGAGACCGCGCATTCACTGCCGGTATGCATCAGCATGAAACAGCCAGTGCCGTAGGTATTCTTGGCCATGCCAGGCTTGAAGCAGGCCTGGCCGAATAAGGCTGACTGCTGGTCGCCGGCGATGCCGGCTATCTGGATGGGGCTGCCGAACAGCGTGGTTTCGCCATAACGGTAGCTGGAAGGATGGACCTCCGGCAGCATTGCGCGCGGAATGTCGAAGCAGTCCAGCAACTCCTGGTCCCAGCAGCCCTGGTGGATATTCCACAGCATTGTGCGCGACGCATTGCTGACGTCGGTAATATGCAATTTGCCCGCGCTGAGTTGCCAGCACAGCCAGCTGTCTACGGTGCCGAAAGCCAGTTCGCCGCGCTCGGCCTGCGCGCGCGCATTGGGTACCGTATCAAGTATCCATTTCAGCTTGGTGGCGGAAAAATACGGGTCCAGCACCAGCCCGGTTTTTTTCTGCACCATGTCAGCCACGCCTTGCGCGCGTAAGGCATCGCAATAGGCTTCGGTGCGCCTGTCCTGCCAGACGATGGCATTGAATACGGGTTTGCCGGTGGCTTTTTCCCATACGACGGTGGTTTCGCGCTGGTTGGTAATGCCCAGCGCGGCAATGTCCTTGGCTGCAATATTGGCCTTGGCCAGTACCTGGCGGCAGGTGGCCAGCTGGCTTTGCCAGATATCCACAGGGTCATGTTCAACCCAGCCTGGCTGCGGGAAGATTTGCCGGAACTCCTGCTGGGCCGAAGCGACGATATCGCCCTTGTCATTGAACAGGATGCTGCGCGAGCTGGAAGTGCCTTGATCGAGTGCCAGTAGATATGCCATATGCCGTCGATAAAATGAAAACAACAGTGTAGACGATAGCCTGTGGATAAGTGGCGCTTGGTATTGTGCGCTGCAGTACGCGTGATTACGTCACGTGCTGCTAGCCCAATACAGCTACCTGAATAGCACCTGCCTGTGCATAAGTATTATGCTTCGCCGCCGCCGCTAACAGCTGTTATCCACAGGTCCTTGCCGGATGCCTCCACCTGTGTCAGGTACAGCCGCAGGTCCAGTTCGTACTGGTGGTAGTTCGGCTCCATGTGCGCGCACAGCTTGTAGAAAGCCTTGTTGTGCTCTTTTTCTTTCAGGTGCGCCAACTCATGCACGACGATCATTTTCAGGAATTCGTCCGGCACGTATTTGAACAGGCTGGCAACGCGAATTTCGTGCTTGGATTTGAGCTTGCCGCCCTGCACCCTGGAGATATACGTGTGCTGGCCCAGCGCATGCTGGATGACCTTGATCTTGCTGTCGAAGGCCACCTTGCTGATTTGCTCGCCATTGCGCATATAGCGGTTTTTCAGGTCCTGTACATAGGCATACAGGGCCTTGTCCGTACGGATCTCGTGCGCGCCTGCGTATTTACGCAACAGCAGCTCGCCCAGTTTGTCCTGGGCGAGCAGTTCCCTGACCTGGCCTTGAATCTGTTCAGGGTAGGCCTGCAGATACGTCAGCTGCTGCAAGATTTAACGTACTCCAACCAGTTCAACATCAAAAATCAGGTCCGCGCCCGGTGGTATCTTGCCGCCCGCGCCGCTGTCGCCATACGCCAGTTCGCTGGGGATGATCAGCGTGCGCTTGCCGCCCACCTTCATGCCGGCTACACCCTGGTCCCAGCCCTTGATGACACGGCCCTGGCCCAGAGGAAAACTGAATGCCCCGCGACCATTGGAGCTATCGAATTGCAGGCCGTGCTGCTTGTCTGCCTTGGGGCTGTAGATCCAGCCGGTGTAGTTGACGCTGACAACGGTGCCGTCCTTGGCTTCTGCGCCAGTGCCAACCTTGGTGTCGATGGTTTGCAGCGCCAGCGGTGCAGCTGCTGCCTTGGCCGGTTCTTTGGCGGCGGTTTTAGCGGCAGCCAGCAAGGAGGATGGTGCAAACAGTGCAGCGACGGAGATGGCAGCGACGGCGGCGATGGTGGCAGGCAATACGCGAATTTTCATGCGGCGGCTTTCTGGTAGGGGTTAATAATATTATTAATAGCGTTAATTAATAGCGCAAAATCGCACTAATCAGTTATTCAGGTTTTTTGTGCAGCTTTGCTTCAAAGGCAACGTCCAGTTTGCTGATCTTTTTTGGCGTTTGCTTGCCCTGCGCATTGACGAAACGCACGAATTCATCCAGTTCCATCGGCTCGTTCAGTTTTTCAGGGTCGGCGTCGCCGTTGGCGAGCACCAGGTAGAAACGTCCGTCCGCGGTGGTGACCATCGAATAGGGGGCATCGTCACTGCGGTCTTTCAGTCTGGCGATGGCATAACTTGCCTTGGTCGATCTCATATTCCTGCTCCTGGTGTCAGGATGCCATTATCGCCTGATTTTGCAGTGGCGGCATTGCATGCCGGCAGGAAACGGGGTTTTCGGCTTCGCTTATTTGATGCCGTACTTGCGCATCAGCTTGTCCATCGTGCCGTCGCGGTCGATGTCGGCGTTGAGCGCATTGAAATTATCGATGCGCTGCTTGTCCATTTTGGCGTTGCACAGCATATACAGGTCGATGCTGCGGTATTTGACCGCCTTGCTGATGCCTTCCCAGTAACCCTGCTGTTGCGCCAGGAACATGCCGTGCAGCTCGGAGACCATCCAGTAATCAAGCCTGCCGTTGACCAGCAACCGCGGATTATCGCCATCCTGGCTGGCGAACTGGATTTTATATCCCTGATCCTGCAGATAAAGGCCGGTGGCGGCGTTCTTGTAGGAGCCTATTGCATAGGGTTTGGCATCTTCCAGGCTTTTCAGGCTGCGGGTATCGCTCTTTCTGCCATATAGCACCCAGTTGTCGGCTGCCAGCGGCCCTACCCATTTGAAATATTTTTCACGGTCAGGCGTGCGGCGAAAGGCAAACAGGCAGGTATTTTCTTCGGTCAGCGCGGCCTGGTAGGCGCGTGCCAGTGATGTGCTGCTGAGGGTATAAGTTTCGCCGGCGCGCTTCATGATCTCTGCCACCTTGTCGGTGACAAAACCCTGGATTTCGGTGCCCTGGTAGTCGGTGTGCGTGAACGGCGCATATTCCTGCACGATCAGCTTGAGCCCGTCGGCCTTTGCTGCCAGCGGCAGCGTGAGGAGCAGACTCAAGGAAAGGCTCAAAGGTAGGCTTAAAGGCATGCTTAAGACACAGGATCGTATCACCGTGTACTCCGCGAGGCAGAAAATTGGATTGTAGAAATATACCCTGCCTGCCGCGTTTGTGTTGCGTTTGTGTTGCGCTTGTACGGTGTTGAAGTCGTCGTTTACTGCAAAAAGCAACAATTGGTGACAATTACTGCAGTTTCCAGTGATCCAGCTAAGCCTACTTGATGGGTTTGCATAGCTGGATGGAAGGTTGCTCAAGCCTCTTCCAGACCCCAGCATTGTTTCAGCAGGCTGAAAACGGCAGCGATCATCGGTTCGTTCTTGCGTTTTTCCAGCGAGATGAAGGTCAGCTCTGTGGATAAGCTGACGGCGTCGGCAATGACTAACCCGTGTGCATGCGCTTCGCGGATGGCGATGGAATCGCGCAACAGGCTTAGGCCCACACCGGATTTGACCAGATCCAGCATCGACGGCTCCTGGTCCACCAGCGCCACCTTGTTGGGGCTGACGCCATGCTCGGCGAATACCTTGCCCAGCAGCCGGTGGTGCGCCGATTCCGGCGGTGTCCATATCCACGGCAGTTGCGCCAGCGCCGGCCAGTCCTTGCCGCTGACGCGGTTTTTCCAGCCGCTGGGGGCGACTACGCGGTAGTGAAAGCTGGTCAGGCTCAGCGCATGGCAGGCGGCTTTACTGTCTTCCGGCGGCCGGCCCAGGTAAAAACCAACATCCAGCTCGCCGGCGCGCACCCTTTGCAGCACCGAGCCCGACATATTGTGCTGCAAGTGTGTGGATAACTGTGGATAAGTCTCGACCAGGCGCTTAAGGAAGATGCCGAGGCGGGTGAATTCGGGGTCCAGTATCGTGCCTATCGCCAGTTCGCCGGACAGCGTGCTGTGCAAGGAATCCGACGCCTGCCTGAATTCGGCGACATTGGCCAGTATCCTTTCCGCATAGGGCAGCAGCTTGGCGCCATCGACGCTGAGGTTCATGCCGCTGGCAGTACGGTTGAACAATTGCAGGCTCAGATGCTCCTGCAGCGACTTGATCTGCAGGCTGACCGCCGGCTGCGTAACATGCAGGCGTTCCGCTGCACGCGTCAGGTTACCTTCGCGGGCGACAGTGACAAAAGCGCGTAATTGGGTCAGGTCCATGCTGGCAGTCTAGTGCTTCATAAGGCGTTCATTTTCGCATACTGGTCGGATGTCTGGTTTCCTTTTCATTGTTCAACCATTCACTGGCGACAGGGAAGATATTGCACTTATTTTTTCTGAATGCTCCGGCCTAAGTGACGCCCCAAATTGCTGGATGGCAGTTCTATATATTGATAGGCCAGTCGCGAAACAGGAATTGAAACGGAAACGATAATGAAGAAAAAAATTGTTTGGAAAAGCAGCGGATATGGCCACAAAAAAGAAAGCTGCGGTGAAGTTCCATACCGGGGCCATAAATAAGATACCAAAATAAAATGCAGCAGATAGAGGCTGAAAGATATCTTCCCTAGGAATTTTGCAAGCCTCGAATTTAGGGAAGTCTGTATAAGCCTGTTTTGTTCGTGGACGATGTATGAAAGAAAGTAGAAGCATGCGGGTATTTCCAGCAACAAGTAATAGCGGTCGTCACGGAAGCTGAAATAGTTGTTGTCAAAAGCCCATAGCTGGGGAGCTACTCCGAACACCAAGAACGAAATAACAAATAAAGTCGACCTCCATGAAGGTCGCACTGCTTTGACTGCCGTTAGCCCGTAGGTGTGAATCGCGAATCCAAGCTGAAAAAATACCAGATACCTTGCGAAATCAGTCGCGGCCGAAAACCTTGGCGCAAAAATCAATGCTGCTAGGGGAATGAGAAAAAGGACTTCCCACAGCTTTTTGACATGCTGGTTTATTACGTACAGAACAGGAAAAACCAGGCTGCACCCCATTTCCACATTAAGGCTCCACAATGGAGAATTAAGTGTGAAGTCCTGAAATGCCAGGGTTTTTATTAACAGTGGAATGTCTGTTTCACCTGGTGCGCGCGTGTAATAGGCGACTGCGTAGGCGATGAATACCGATACCCACATTGTTGGCACTATTCGAAATATTCTCCTGACAAAATAGGAGCTATATTTCTCCACTGGACCGCCTGATATTTTATCTAATTGTAATTTCAATACAAAGCCGCTGAGTACAAAAAACAAAACTACCGCTGCGCGCCCATTAAAAAGCACGTGGATCAGCCAGTGAAGAAGTGGATAGCTGCCGGTACTGTGTTGGAACAAACCTGCAGCCGGTTCATTCATATACAAATAAGAATGTTCTACTACGACAGCAAACGCGGCCAGCCCGCGTAAAGATTCCAGTTCCGGCAGAAATGACGTTTTAGTATGGGGGGGAATGAGTGCAGAACTAGCCGAATTTTTTTGATCTGGTGGCGCCACGCCAGACCGCGTGAAATTTTTGGTGGACAGGGATGAGTTCATTGAAGTGGCAAGAGTGAGCTTGTGCTGCAATTGGACATAAAGCATTGATTTGCCTTACGTCCACAGGATTGAAGATGCATAAGGTGCAACTTTAATTATAGTTTAACAATGTTGCGTGATTAATCATTTTAAATACTTAATTAAATATAAATTCATATTATTAGAATTTTTTATAATTGAATTGATAATTACTCATTGGATTGTGCACATAAGCTTGTTTACGCTAGGCGTATTCGTTCACATCCCGTTCACATCCAAAAGGTCTCCTTATGTCATTCTCTGCTTCCACGGCGTTGATCCAGCATTACATCAACGGCCAGCTCAGCCCTTCCTCCAGCGGCCGCCAGCAAGACGTGTTCAACCCTGCCACCGGTGAAGTGTCGGCCCAGGTGGTGCTGGCCAGCGTGGCGGAAGTGGATGCGGCGGTAGCGGCTGCGAAGGCGGCGGCGCCGGCCTGGGCTGAAACGGCACCGTTGAAGCGCTCGCGGGTGATGTTCAAATTCAAGGAGCTGCTGGACAAGCACCACAAGGAAATCGCGGCAATCATCACGCGCGAGCACGGCAAGGTGCTGTCGGATGCGATGGGCAAGGTGACGCGCGGTATTGAAATTGTGGAATTCGCGTGCGGCATGCCGCAACTTCTGAAGACCCAGTTTTCAGACAATATCGGCGGCGGCATCGACAACTTCAACCTGCGCCAGCCGCTGGGCGTGACTGCCGGCATTACGCCGTTCAACTTCCCTTTCATGGTGCCGATGTGGATGGCGCCGCTGGCCATAGCTACCGGTAATACCTTTATTCTGAAACCATCGGAGCGTGATCCTTCCGCTTCGCTGCTGGTGGCTGATCTGCTGAAACAGGCGGGTTTGCCGGATGGCGTATTCAACGTTGTGCAGGGTGACAAGGTAGCGGTGGATGCGCTGCTGCAGCACCCTGACGTGGCGGCGATTTCCTTCGTTGGCTCCACGCCGATTGCCGAATACATCTACAGCGAAGGCACACGCAGCGGTAAGCGCGTGCAGGCGCTGGGTGGCGCGAAAAACCATCTCGTAGTGATGCCGGATGCGAACCTGGAACAGGCGGTTGACGCACTGATGGGCGCTGCCTACGGTTCTGCCGGCGAGCGCTGCATGGCGATCTCGGTGGCGGTGGCGGTGGGCGGTGTCGCCGACAAACTGGTGGAAGAACTCGTGCCGCGCGTGAAGGCATTGAAGATCAAGAACGGCATGGAGTCCGATGCTGAAATGGGCCCTGTCGTCACGGCTGTGCACAAAGCCAAGATCGAAGGCTATATTGCCGACGGTATTGAAGAAGGCGCCAAGCTGCTGGTTGATGGCCGTGGCCTGAAAGTGGCCGGCCATGAAGGCGGCTTCTTCCTGGGCGGCACATTGTTCGACCATGTGAAGGAAGGCATGAAAATCCACCGTGAAGAAATTTTTGGACCGGTGCTGTGCGTGGTGCGTGTGCCTGATTTTGCGTCGGCAGTGGAGCTGATCAATGGACATGAATTCGGCAACGGTGTGTCGTTGTTTACGTCCGACGGTAATACGGCGCGCGAGTTTTCACGCCGTGTGCAGGTTGGCATGATAGGCATCAACGTGCCTATTCCTGTGCCTATGGCGTGGCATTCGTTTGGTGGCTGGAAGCGTTCGCTATTTGGCGATGTGCATGCGTATGGTGAAGAGGGCGTGCGCTTCTATACGCGCTATAAGTCTGTTATGCAGCGTTGGCCTGATAGTATTGCCAAGGGAGCGGAATTTACTATGCCGGTGGCTAAGTAGTTTCTTGTTTAGTTGGGTTGTCTTTTTATGATTGCTGGCCGGGGGTGGCCCGGCGGCCACTTACTTTTTCTTGCTTCGCCAAGAAGAAGTAAGCAAAAAGAAGGCGACCGCAGACTTGCCCTACGGGTGATGCCGCAAGCGTCATCACATTTTGCTGCATTACAAAAAATGGGAAATGGGCGAAACTCGCCTTCGGCTCAGACAACACCCATTTCTGATCCATTTTCTGTAA
>JAYSKH010000194.1:0-5630 GCA_043726505.1 Undibacterium sp.
AGTTCAACGGTACGGAAGGAAAAATAAAAGGGATCGCCGATGAGGCCAGCAGATGCTGCACGCTGATGAAGTCACGCTGCGCCAGCCGCTGGCTGCGCACCCATGGCTCCACGTCTGCCAGTGTCTGGTAAAAAGTCAGATGCTGGCCGGCAGTGTAGGATGACGCAGTCACCGCCAGCGCCCGCAAAACACCGGACGCCAGCGCCTGATCCAGCCGAGGCAGATCCAGCATGCGGTTCAGCAGGTTCTCCAGCGGCGAATTATCCAGCAGCGAGTTCGGCGGCGATTTGCGCCATTTGTTTAGCAGCCAGCCGAAAGACATGATGGACAGCCAGCGCGCACCAGAACGGATGACACCCAGCGAATCCGCGCGATACACCTGCGCCGCTTCAAAATGCTCCCAGACATCCAGGATGTTGTTGACGGCTTCGGTGAAGTTGTCGGTGCGGCAGGCCAGCGCGGTCGCATTGATCGCTCCTGCTGAAGTACCGCAGATGATGCCGAAGGGATTGGTGGCCGGATCCCAGCCGTCGTCCTGCAGAATATTGGAAATGGCTTTCAGTACGCCGACCTGGTAGGCGGCACGCGCGCCGCCTCCTGTCAGTATCAGGCCCGTTTTTGCGTTATTGTTATTGTTCATGATGCCTGCTGTCTCGTCTCCGGATTTTCCGTTATCAAACGCCTGTGGATTCCACTACTCCACTACCAATCACATCATCAAACGCCTCTGGATTCCTATTAGTCGTCTCTGGGTATTTTATCAATCGCCCCTGGCGATGCCTTCGCGGCGCGGATCGGCAGCGCCGAACAGCACGCTCTTGCCATTTACCATCGTACGCGTGATGCCGTGCAAACCCGAGGTTTGGTCGAATATCCGTATATTGTGTCCTTTTGCCTTCAGCGCATCAAGAGCGGCGTCGGAAAAGCGTCCCCGCTCCAGTTCGGTCGCGCCATTGCGGCTGCCAAAATTGGGCAGGTTGATCGCCTGCTGCAGATCCAGACCCCAGTCCAGGTTACCGATCAGCACCTTCATCACGTAGTTGATGATGACGGAGCCGCCGGGAGAGCCTATCGCCATGACGAACTGCCTGCTCTGCCTGTCCAGCACCAGCGTCGGCGACATCGCGCTGCGCGGACGTTTGCCTGGCTGCACACGGTTGGCGATGGGGCCGTTGGCGTCCCTGTCCAGCGCAGAGAAATCGGTCAGCTGGTTGTTCAGCAAAAAACCGTCCACCATCTGCCGCGAACCGAAGGCGTCTTCCACCGAGGTAGTCATCGACAGCGCATTACCCTGGCCATCGACGATGGACATATGGGAAGTGGACGGCAGTTCCGGTGAGTGGTCAGCACCCCACGCGACCTGCATGCCCGGTGGTGTGCCCGGCTTCGCGCTGCCCATCGACTTATCCGAAATCAGTGCGGCACGGCTTGCCAGATAGGCCTTGTCCAGCAAGGGCATGAAACTACCGCCCGGCAGAGGAACAAAATCGGTATCGGCGATATAGCGCTCACGGTCGGCATACGCGAGGCGGCCGGCTTCAGCAAACAGATGCACCGCTTGCGGGTTCAATTCTCCATTCACCGGCGGCAGCGTTCTGATGCTGGTGTTTTCCAGTATGCCCAGCATCTGCGCGATGGCGATGCCGCCGGAGGATGGCGGCGGCATGCCGCACACCGTCCATTTTTCAAAATCGGAACATACCGCTTCACGCGCCTTGGCCTGGTAATCCGCCAGGTCCCTCAGCGCCAGCGTGCCGGGATTGGCTGCGTGGTTATGCACCTTGTCCACCATGTCCTGTGCAATCCTGCCTGCATAAAAGGCTTGCGCACCCTGCTCCGCTATCGCGCGCAGCGTTTTTGCCAGCTCGGGATTTTTCAGGATATGGCCCACAGGCCACGGCTGCCCCTGCCGGTCATAAAAATAGGCCAACGCTACCGGATCTTTTTTCAGGAAGCGCTCATCCTGCAGCAAAGTGAATAGCCGGGGGCTGACGGCAAAGCCTTTTTCCGCCAGCTGGATCGCCGGCGCGAACAGATTTTTCCATGGCAGCTTGCCGTGCTGGCGGTGGGCCAGCTCCAGCATGCGCAGCACGCCCGGCACGCCGACGGAGCGCCCGCCTATCACCGCATCGTAAAACGCCAGCGGCCTGCCGCCGGCATCCTGGAATAATTTTTCGGTCGCAGCGGCGGGTGCAGTTTCCCTGCCGTCAAAAGCTTGTACCGCCTTGCCGTCAAAGTGCAGCAT
This sequence comes from Undibacterium sp., assembly GCA_043726505.1. GTDB lineage: Bacteria > Pseudomonadota > Gammaproteobacteria > Burkholderiales > Burkholderiaceae_D > Undibacterium. The sequence continues at coordinate 2,246 of JAYSKH010000194.1, forward strand.
GAACGCGCCGCCCCCTATGCCGGACGATTGTGGCTCCACCAGACCCAGCACCATCTGCGTCGCCACTGCGGCGTCGATCGCGGAACCGCCCTGCTTCAGCATGCGGTAACCTGCATCCGCTGCCAGCGGGTTTGCCGCGACGACCATGTATTTTTGCGCGGTCCAGCCGGTTTTGGACGTGTAGCCGGAAGCAATTTCTGGCGCCTTCGTCGCATCGTAATGCACGGCATGCTGCGCATCCTGTGCGCCAGCATGGACCGCCGCTATGCTGGTTCCGATTAATAATACCGCCGTCCGCAAAAACCGCATCGTGTAAATCTCCGCAAATGTCCGCAAATGAATAGGGCAAGCCTAAGCTTGCCCTATATTAGCCTGCCAGTGGAAAGGTCATGTAACGAAATAATAATTCAAACCCGTCCTGGCTGCTGCGAAATGCTTCAGCCGCATGTACTTTGCACTTACTTTACACTGACCTTGCATTTACTTCGGCTGCATGCGGATTGCGCCGTCCAGCCGTATTGTTTCGCCGTTCAGCATCACGTTTTCAATGATGGATTTGGCCAACTGAGCGTATTCGTCCGGTTTGCCCAGACGTGGTGGGAACGGCACCATGCGTCCCAGCGCATCCTGCACTTCTTGCGGCATGCCCAGCAGCATCGGCGTTTCAAAAATACCCGGTGCGATGGTCATCACGCGGATGCCATTGCGCGACAGGTCGCGCGCCATCGGCAAGGTCAGGCCGACAACGGCGGCCTTGGACGATGCATACGCTGCCTGGCCAATCTGGCCGTCATACGCGGCAACGGAGGCGGTATTGATGATTACACCGCGCTCACCCTGCTCGCTTGCGTCGGTTGCAGACATTGCCTCTGCAGCCAGACGCGCCATATTGAAGGTGCCGATCAGGTTGATGCTGACTACGCGCTGGAACACGTCCAGCGGATGCGCGCCATCCTTGCCCACGGTTTTTACCGCAGGCGCAACGCCGGCGCAATTGATCAGGCCGCGCAAGGTGCCCATTGCTGTTGCGGCAGCTACCACGGCCTTGCCGTCGGCTTCCGACGTGACATCGCATTTGATGAATTTGCCGCCCAGTTCTGCCGCCAGTTTTTCGCCGGCCTCTACCTGCACGTCAGCCAGCACTACCTTGCCGCCATTGGCAACCAGCATGCGCGCTGTCGACGCGCCCAGGCCGGAAGCGCCGCCGGTAATGATGAAAACACTATTCTGGATTTGCATGATCTTGTCTCTTTCTATGTGCGTCTGTGGGCGCCCGCGCTGGAAGTAGCTCCATTGCGACGTGACGCCTTCCATTGTTCCAAATTCGGTCAAACAGGGTTGACGGGAATTGACGAGGGTTAACGTTTACGTAAACGTCACCAGGCGGCTATTGTAACCAATTTTTTGCCAGCCAATGAAAAAAGGCGGCATCACGCCGCCTTACCACATGTTACATATTACATGCTATGACCACCCGTCTACTTTGACGCCGCATCCGGTGTTGCCTCAGCTGCAGGGCTGGCCGGCTCGGCAGCTGCATCTGCGGCTGGCGGTTTACCGGCCATCATCATCGTGTTCGGCGGCGGAGCATCTGCCGACGCTGCGGGTGCAGACGCAGTTACGGCAGGCGGCTCAGCAACGGGTATCACCATGTGCGCAGTCTGTGCGCTGGCGCTCGGCAGCAGCGGCACCAGCAGCAAGGCAACAATATTGATGATCTTGATCAGCGGGTTCACCGCCGGGCCTGCAGTATCCTTGTACGGATCGCCGACGGTGTCGCCGGTCACGGCTGCCTTGTGTGCATCGGAACCCTTGCCGCCGTGGTGACCGTCTTCAATGTATTTCTTCGCATTGTCCCAGGCGCCGCCGCCGGTCGTCATCGAGATGGCCACGAACAGGCCGGTGACAATGGTACCCATCAGCAGGCCGCCCAGTGCCGCAGGGCCGAGGATCAGGCCGACAAGGATAGGAACGACGACCGGCAGCAGTGAAGGAACAATCATTTCCTTGATCGCCGACGTGGTCAGCATGTCCACTGCCTTGTCGTACTCCGGTTTGCCGGTGCCATCCATGATGCCCTTGATTTCCTTGAACTGGCGCCTGACTTCCACGACAACCGCGCCGGCAGCACGCCCCACGGCTTCCATCGCCATCGCAGCAAACAGGTAAGGAATAAGACCGCCAATGAACAGGCCGACGATGACCTGCGGATTGGACAGGTCAAAGGCGGTGCTCTTGCCGACCGAATCCAGCGCATGCGTGTAATCGGCAAACAGCACCAGCGACGCCAGGCCCGCGGAACCGATCGCATAGCCCTTGGTTACTGCCTTGGTGGTATTGCCTACCGCATCGAGCGGATCGGTAATGGCGCGCACTGAAGGCGGCATTTCCGACATTTCGGCAATACCGCCAGCGTTGTCTGTAATCGGGCCATACGCATCCAGCGCTACGACGATGCCGGCCATCGACAGCATCGATGTTGCGGCAATTGCGATGCCGTACAAGCCTGCCAGCCAGTAGGCGACGATGATCGCTGCGCACACGGCCAGCACCGGATAAGCAGTCGATTTCATCGACACGCCGAGGCCGGCGATGATGTTGGTGCCGTGCCCGGTAGTGGACGCCTGCGCCACGTGCTGTACGGGTTTGAAATCGGTGCCGGTATAGTATTCAGTGATGTACACCATCAGGCCGGTCAGCACGATGCCAACCACGGTGGAACCCATCATCGGCATACGCATAGGCTCGGGCATTACCATCCACGTGACAACCGCGAAGCCGATCAGCGACAGGCCGGCAGCCCACCACAGACCCGTATACAGCGCCGACATGATTTTCTTGCCCGGCTTTGCCTTGACCATGGAGCAGCCGACGATGGAAGCCAGGATCGATACCGCGCCCAGCAGCAGCGGATAAACAATGGCTTCAGTGGTGGCGTTGGTAATGACCAGTGCGCCCAGCAGCATCGTGGCGATCAGCGTGACGACATAGGTTTCAAACAGATCAGCCGCCATGCCTGCGCAGTCGCCCACGTTGTCGCCGACGTTATCGGCGATCACGGCAGGGTTGCGCGGATCGTCTTCAGGAATGCCGGCTTCAACCTTGCCGACCAGATCCGCGCCGACGTCGGCGCCCTTGGTGAAGATGCCGCCACCGAGGCGGGCAAAAATGGAAATCAGCGACGCGCCAAAGGCCAGGCCGATCAGCGGCTTGATGATGTCATGCGCTGTTGCGGCACCGCCGGCGGACATCGACATCAGCACCCAGTAAAACAGCGTCACGCCCAGCAAACCCAGGCCGACCACCAGCATGCCGGTAATGGCGCCGCCCCTGAAGGCGACGTCGAGCGCTTCGTTCATGCCTTTGGTGGCTGCCTGCGCCGTCC
>JAYSKH010000195.1:0-23303 GCA_043726505.1 Undibacterium sp.
TCGGCGATTTCCAGCCTGTACTGCGAACCGGATTTGGTCACGTAAGCGATGCGGGTTGCAAATACGCCGCGCACGCCCAGCAGTTTTTCATAAATATCGTCGGCAATCTTGTGCGCCGCGAGCCTGGTTGCCGCAGGCGCTGTCGGTAGCGACTGGCCGGACAGCGTGGTCGACTTCACGGTATCGAGCAGCTTGTAGCGCACATCAAAACGGCCATCCGCCAGTTTTTGCACACTGCCTACGACTAGTGCATCTGCGCCGCGCGCCTTCCATGCATCGAAATTGACGGCAGTCGTTTCATTGATGACGGTACCAGCGTCGATGACTTTGAAGTAGCCGCTACGGGTCAAGTCATCCTTGATGATGGAAGTGATCTGCTGCGGTGCCAGGCCTTCATCGGAAAAACCGGCAATGGCGACCGGAATCTGGATGGAGCCGACGCCGGAAATTTCTATCCTCAACTGGGCTTGCGCGCTGCTCATGATCAGCGCGGAGATGCCTGCGCAGGCAAGGGTACGGAGCAGCTGTTTGGCGGAGACGGGGAATATTTTCATCGGCATCGTTTCTTTCTTTTCTTCTTTCGGTTTGCTGGCATTGCGCATTGATTACTCTTTGAGCTTGTAGACCACGATCATGCTATCCGGAACCACGCCGGAATTATTTCTCGGGAAAGGCTGCGATTTATCGATCGCCCTTTCCACTGCTTCGTCAAAGCCGGGCAGGCCGGACGATTTAAGCTTGCGTATTGCACCACGTAGTGTTCCGTCTGGCAATAGGTCAATACGGTATTCCACTGTAGGATTATCGCTCGAACTATCGCTGGAACTATAGTTATTGTTGGAACGGATTTTAGCGATTACCTTGGCCGCGTAACTTGGATCGCCGCGGTTATTGCCGGTGGAACGCGGCGCATCGCCGTTGCCCCCGCTGCCCGTCGTTGCCGCCTGGCCATTCAACCTGCGCATATTTTCCGCAAATACCTTGTCGCGGGCAGTCTGGTCGGCCTGCTTTTTCTTCAGCTCATCCTGTTTTTTCTTGTCAGCATCTTTGGCAGCCAGCTCATCCGCTTTCTTTTCATCAGCTTTCTTTTCGTCCGCCTTCTTTTTATCTTCGGCCAGCTTCAGTTTTTCTTTTTCCTTCTCTTTTTGCTTGCGCAGCTCGTCGTCACGCTCGGCCTGCAAGCGGGCCTGCTCAAGCTTCAGCTTTTCTTCTTCTTTTTTCTTTTCTGCCAGTTTGCGCTTGCGCTCCTGCTCCAGCGCAATTTCCGGGTCGGCTTTTGGCTCATCCGGCTTGACGACCGGTGGCGGCGGGGGCGGCTGCACCTTCACAGGTTCGGGAGCAACTTCCTCCTGCGGCACGGGTTTGGGCGCAGCTTCGCGCGTCTGCATATCCCACACCTCGGCTTCGACAGCGGTGGATTCCTGGTTTTGCCATTGCACGCCGAACCATAAAAAAGTAAACAGCAGGGCGTGCATCACGATGGCCAGCGCTATCGCTGGCATGCGTCCCGGTTCTTTTGGCAGGGCGTTAGGAGAAAATGCTGTCATGAATCGTATGATATACCTGTTGCCGTTTGGTTCCGGACAGGACTATTACCTTCTATAAACGTCGCAAGCTTATCTGCGGCAATTACCGCAATATTGCTTACGTAACCTGAAATTATAAACCGTGAGCCCATTGCCCTCACAGCGCTGTTGTTACAGCCTGTAACATATTTAACAAGACCAGTGTCTCGGCTTTGCTGCTCAAACTTATTGAAACTACTTTTTTCCCACCACTATCAATCAAAAGAGAAGGTGTAATACGCGTCCACCGACGATTCGGTTCCTGTCCTGCCAATGATGCTGACCCGCCGTGTCAGTTGCCATGTCAGCTTTACAGCGCCGCTGGCATCCGTCAGCCCGCGCTCTACCGCCAGCACCAGGCCCGGTGCAAGATGCTTGCCTACGCTGACCACCTGGTCTGTGGTGGTGGAGCTGGAAATGGAACTGACTGCCGTCGCACCGGCAATGGTCTGCGTAGGCACTTTGCTTCCCACCGTATTGTCTGCCGACCCAACCGAAAATTCGTCAAAGCCCAGGCCTTGCACAATCTCGCGCGGCACGTTGCGGCTGCCGTCACCGCCAAATATGGCGCCGGCAGCCGACATCAGCAGCGACGCATCATTGCCCGCAATCTGGTCAGAACCACGCCCCAGCACCAGCCACGATAGCTTTTCCGCATCGGGCACGTCCGGCTCGGATACCAGCCTGACTTGCGGCGCGGCGACGGTGCCAACTACTTCAACGCCGGCCTCTACCTGCAAGCCCTGACGCAGCGCACGCACGTTGAGGCCGGGATTATTCGGTGGCCCCTGGAAATTCAGGATGCCGCGTTCTATCGCCAGCTGCTGGCCATAGCCCTCATACACGCCGCCTTCCGTGCGGATGGAGCCCGTCGCCTGCACCGGCCCTGCATCGATCGCCCTGAGCCGGATGCTACCAGCCAGCGTCGTATCCAGCCCACGTCCAACAAACACGAAGCGGGAGCCCATGTCCAGCGTTACGTCGACGCGGGTTTTCAAACCTTTTTTGGCGTCTTCACTATCCTGCGCTGCCTTGTTCTTGTCTTCTTTGCGAATAACAACAACATCGCTGGATAAGCTGGGCGGCGGCAGCTTGGGCACGCGGAAGAATGCACCATCGGCAAACAGCTTGCCGTTCAGCGTCCATATCTTGTCTTTTTCAGTGACGCCAACCTGGCCGCTGACGACAATCCAGCGGTCGCTACGTTGCAGCAGCGGAAATTTATCCCACTGCGCCTGTATGCTGCCGGTTTCGCTGGCAATGTCGACTTCGCCGGTGGCATGGAATTCGCCCTTCTGGTTGACCCAGTTAACGCCACGGAACTGCTCATGGCGCGGCATGCTGGTCACGACATTGGAAAACTGCAGCTTGTTCAGCTTGACGCGGCTGCCGTCTACCTGCGCATCCAGGCTGCCATTGGGCAGCAGCAGCCCTTCAGCGGCAAAGGCCACTTCCAGTTCGCTGCCCAGGATTTTTGCCTCGTAGCGCGGCTTGCCGACGAGGCCCGCCAGCACCGCGTCAACATTCAATTTCCCCTTGAGTGCCAGGCCCGGATTCAGCCACGGCCCCAGCCACTGTATGTCGGGCACATCGGCCTTCACCAGTCCATCCAGAGGCGCTTCCGGCGCAATAGTCCAGGCCCCTGCCCTTTTGCTGATGACGGAATTGGCCTTGACCTGCCAGTTGCCCAGGCGCTCGCCACTAGCATTGACCTGCAGCCCGATACGCTCGCCGTCACTACCGGCCACCAGGCCGCCCAGGCCCAGCTTCAACTGCAGCTCCTTGAGGCCGATGGCAATCGGTCTGCTGGTGCCGTCGCTATCCCGGATGCGCAGGTCGCCGCTTTGGCGCTGCACGCTGACCTCGCCGCGTACGCTGTCTTTCAGCTGCAACTGCCACTGCGCGTTTAGCAGCAGATTGCCGGCGACCAGGTATTGCGGCTTGATCAGGTTGGCAATGTCGACGACGGCGGCATCAGCCATGCTGCCGCTGGTTTTAATGCTGTCCGGCGTCCATTCAAACTGTTCCAGCGACAGCTTGCCGAGATCGCCGCGCAACTGTGCATTGCCTATACTGACCAATTGGCTGGAAACCATCAGCGGCGCCGGGGCCGCAAGGCTAGCGCCAGGCTTGCCGCTGAGCGTCATGCTGAGCAGCTGCCCCTGCCATGCGGGGCCAGTGTCCGTTTTCTGTGAAGAAGCCAGGCGCACACCGCCGGAGGCCGCCAGCGTCAGACTACGGACCGGGCTGATCTGCGTACTCAGGTCAATGCGGTGCGCGTCCCGCTTGCCGCTCACGGTCAGATGGATTTGTTCAGCCAGCAGGCGCATATCGCCGGCAGTATCCACCTTGACGGTCGCTGCCACCTGCGCTCCTGCCTGGGAATTTGCCAAAACAGGTGTCTGCACACCTGCGGCGGCAACAGGCACCGGGACCGCAACATTCTGTTTTGCGGTAGCAGACGCGCCGCGCAAACCCTGCGCCGTCACATCCACATTGATGACGCCGTTGAGGCCGCTGGCAAGATCCAGCTTGGCTGCAAGGTTTTTTAACGAAAACTGTTTGCCATAGGCCAAGTTAGCGGCGCTGACATCCAGCCGGCCAGCCAGCTCGCTGATTTTCCCTGTCAGATGGCCATCGGCTTTTACGCTGCCAGTTAAAGGAATATGCAGCGGCTGCGCAAATGCGGCCAGGTCCGGTGCGTCCAGCTTCAGTTGCAGATCGTCCTTGCCCTGGCCCCAGTTGCCTTTGGCCGCCAGGCTGTTCTGTCCCCAGTGCAGATCCAGCTGGCGCACTTGCAGCTGCTGCGCCTGCAGCCAGCTCAGGTCGGCAACGCCGTTCAGCACCTGGTCTGCATATTGCCCCTGCAACTGCGGTATGCGCAGGTTGATGCTAAGCCTTGGCTGTAACTGCCCGTCGGCGGAAAAATTGCTGCTGATGCGCCCCGTAGGCACGGCCAGCCAGCGCGAAGGATCAAAATTTTGCAGTTCGCCTTTTACCTTGAATGCCTGCCCGGCTGCCAGTGAAATCTGGCCCTCGCCTTTCAGTTGCGAGTCGACGGCGCGCAAATCCAGTGTGGACAGGCTCAGCAGTTCATATTGCGGGCTGTTTTTGTCGAGCTGGTAGCTAGCCTCTGCCTGCAGGCTCGCGCGCGGATCGTTCAACGTGGCTTGCGCGGTTACCAGTTGCGCCTTGGTCTGTGCGGCAATGCTGCCCTTGATCTGCGTTGGACGCAGGCGGCTGTCCAGCTTCGCCAGATCGACGCCGGACACATCAAAACGGCTATCTATCATCGGCAGGCCGGAGGCGCCGAACTGCAAATGCGCATCTCCCTTGATCGCGCCATTGCCGGGCAGCTGTATGCGCGTGTCCTTCAACCTCAACTCATTGCCGGACCAGCGCAATGCTGATTGCAGGCTGGTGACGGGCAGCTTTTGTTTGTCAATCTGGCCGGCTTGCGCGTTGTCTATCTTCACGGTGCCTTCCAATGCGCCTATCTGCTGTTTGCCGGTGATAGCCGCGGCCGCCGCAGATGCGGGACTATCGGAGCGCAAGTCAGCTTCAACGTGCAGGCTGGCCGCTGGCGCCTGCGCAGCAAAGTCCGCCGGATTCAAGCCGGAAATACTGGCTTGCAGCGTGCGTAATGGCAGCGGAGAAAAAGGAGCGATATCTACACTCACGGTGCCATTCAGCAGGGCCGGTGGTTTCACCAGACCAGATGCCTTGGCGGCTTGGTTGGTAACGGCAAGCGTATCTACTTTCGCTTGCGCATTGGCCTTGATATTCAGTTGCTGCAAGGAGCCTTGCAGATTGCCTTGCAGGCCCAGTTCCGGCACGTCTTTATCCGGCCTGCCCTGATAATTGAATTGCGCTTTCAGCTTGAAAGGACTAGTCGTGGCGATGTCGCCCTGCATCTGCAAGCCACCCCATGGGCTGGACAGGCCGGCCTTAAACTGATGCTGCAAGCGGCCTGAATCCAGATGCGCCGTTAGTGCAGACAGCTCGGCGACAGCCGTTTCGCGGCCATCCTTATCCATGTCGGCGATGGTCAAATGTCCGGCTGCGGCGCTACCGACGCTGACGTCGATGGGCAGGATCAGATGATCCGGCAAAGTCGCCGGTTTGCCGCTGGGCAGGCTTGCGACCTTGAGCGCAGCGATATCCAGCGTGTTGATCTGTAGTTTGCCACTTGTCAATTTATACGGGCTCCAGTTGAGCCTGACGCCGCTGGCGCTGATGCGCATACCGGGGGTTTTGTATTCCAGCTCGGCGATGGAGAGCTCGTCGCTGAAGCGGCCGGTCACACCGGAAAACGTCCATTGCCCGCTGCCCAGCATCTGCACCACGCTAAGAAAAGACTGCGTGCCACTCTGTGTCCAGATGCCCCAGGCCAGTACCAGCGCCAGCAGCACCAGCAATCCCATGCTGAACTGCGCCAGCCGTATGCTGAAGCGTGCTGCGCGCCCGCGTTGCCGACGCCGCGCCTGAACAGACTCAGCAGACTCAGTGGCGGGCGCAGGTGTTTGCTGATCTGGCGGAAGGTTCTGGCTCATCGTCTTTCCCTAGAACGCAATCGCGATGGAAAAATCCAGACGCACTTTCTTGACCTGCTTGCCGTAGGCGAGATCAAGCGCAATGGGGCCTGCCGGCGTCTTGTAGCGGGCGCCGATACCGTAGCCTTGCTTCAGTTCCACCTCTTTCCAGGTGTCGGCTGCGCCGCCAGTGTCGATGAAGACCGCGCTGCCCCAGTTGGACTGCTTCAGCCAGTGCACATATTCTGCGCTGGCAGCCGTCATCACGCGGCCTCCCGTCACCGCGGTACCCTGGTTGATACCAATGCTCTGGTATCCATAACCGCGCACGGTGCTGCTACCGCCGATACGGAACAGGTAATCCTCCGGCACGCCGACGATGGAAGGGGAAAATACCTGTCCTACTTCCGCGCGTAGCACAAAACCATCCTGCTGGCCGACGGGTATCCAGCGCTGATGCTTGCCGTAGACCCGGATAAAACGCTGGTCTGATACCAGCGCCTTTTCAGAAACGGCAAAATCCAGCTGGTAGATCTGCCCTTTGCGCGGCGCAAAACTGTCGTCCACATCGCGCCAGGTCCAGCCTACGGTACCGACCAGCGCCTTGGTGAAGGTGGCAACATCGCCATCCGGCTCTGCTCTTTCGCGAGAAATATTGGCGCCCAGCCTTTGCTCCAGATGTCCGCGTGTGCTGGTGCGCTTGATACCGAAAGCGGTGCGTGTGACCAGCAGGCCGGACACGTCGGCACGGTCCGCCAGTATGCCGAAGGAATCCAGATAACCGGCATCGCGTGGCGGTAGATAAATGTCGGCATAGGCAAGCTGTCGTTTTTGCTCCAGCCGGACAGCGCTGCGCATGTCCCAGGCCTTATCCAGCAGGTCGCGGTCACGATAGGACACCTCGCCACGGAAACCGGTGTTGGTGCTGTAGCCGACGCCAAAGCCCAGATCGCGGGAGCGGCGCTCTACCACGTTCACTTCCACCGGCACACCATCGGCCTTGGCCGGATCGGGATCGACGCTAACCGACACCGTGGTGAAGTAAGGCGAGTTCTGCAAGGCGCGCTGGAACTCCAGCAAACGGGTGCGTGAGTAATTTTCACCCTTGCGCGGCGGGTTGTACCGGTCCACCAGCAAAGGTGGATAACGCTGCAAACCGCTTAGCACGATATCGCCCAGCGTAAACGGAGGGCCGCTGTTTAAATCCAGCTGCAGTGCGGCGCTCTGATTTTCTGCATCGACAACGGCACTGCTGCCGCTAATACTGGCGGATGCATACGTATCCGCGCGCAGGCTTTCCACTGCGGTGTTTTTTGCGCCGGACCACTCGTCGTCGCGAAAAGGGGACTTCTGCGGCAGGCGCCACGCAGCAACGATCGCATCGCGCCGCTTGATTGCTTCTGCCTGGCCCGCCGTGGCCGCCTCAGCCAACGCGCCGTGAAAATTCAGCGACACCGATTGCACCATGGTGCGCGGGCCGGGTTCTATATTGACCAGCACGCGGTCGTCACTGCCGGAGCGTACTGCCGGCTGCGTATCAAAATTGATGGTTGGAGAAAAATAGCCCTCCGTCGACAGGATATTACTGATGTCGCGCCGCAGCTTGCGCAGCATGGCCGGATTGACGTTTTGCGGTTCTGCGTTCGATGCAAATTCAGGAATGTGCTCCCTGAGCAGCGCCAGCCAGTCGCCGTTGGCCTGGCCGATTTCTATGCGGCTCAGATGGCCACGGCCTTCGCGTCCCTCGCGTTCACTGCGCGCTTTCTCTGGCAACAGATCAGCATCGCCATTTTCGGCTTCGGGATCGTCCTTGGGTTCGTTTTTTTGTTCTGTTTTTGATTCGCTTTTTGTCCCTGCGGCAGAAGAACTTGCCGGGATACCGCCGTCTGCAGCGGCTTGGCTTGTCACCTGCGGCGCTGATGACGCCGCTGCTGGCGGGGCAGCGTCTGCGGTGTTTTCTGTTTTACTCTCGCTCGCCTCCTGTCCGGCTGCATGGCAGTACAGACAAAACAGGAAGGATGTCAGGAAAACAGAAACACTCCGCATCACTTCGTCGCCAGGCCTACGCGGTTAATGCCCATTTTCTTGGCTTCGGAAATGGTTTTGATGATGTCGTCATATTTCATCTCCTTGTCGGCTGAAACCATGACGGGCAGGTCTGGCTTGGCTTCGTGGTACTCCTGCAGCTTTTTCAGCAACTGCGTCATGTTGGTCGCGGTTTCTTTGCTTTCCTGCGTGTTTTTCCCGTTGGCGCTGCCTTTGCTGTTGATACTGATCGTCGACGGCGCATTTGGCTGTAACGCGATTTCAATATAGTCCGACGGCGGCTGTGTCGATTGCCCCGCAGTAGGCAGGTTGATCACGCTGGGATTGGTCATGGGGGAAGCCACCATGAAGATCACCAGCAGCACCAGCATCACGTCGATATAAGGCACGACATTGATCTCGGCCTTGAATTTGCGTTTACGTTCGCCACGCAGCGTTGAAGCCATTAGCGGGACTGCCTTTGCAGGATGTTGGAGAACTCTTCGATAAAGGTTTCAAAACGGATCGCCAACCGGTCTATATCGTGCGAGTAGCGGTTGTACGCCAGCACTGCGGGAATCGCCGCAAACAGGCCGATAGCCGTCGCGATCAGCGCTTCAGCAATGCCGGGTGCTACCGCAGCCAGCGTCGCCTGTTGCACGTTGGCCAGGCCGCGAAACGCATTCATGATGCCCCACACGGTGCCAAGCAAGCCGACGTACGGCGAAACCGAGCCGACCGAGGCCAGGAAGGACAGATGCGACTCCAGCGCATCCATCTCGCGCTGGTAAGAAGCGCGCATTGCGCGGCGGGCGCCGTCCAGCATGGCGCTGCCGTCCATTGTGCCTTTGTTGGCAGTTTTTACCTTGTGGTACTCGCTCATGCCGGCTTCAAAAATGCGTTCCAGCGCGCCGGTTTTGTTGGTGTTGCTGCGGCGGTTGGCAGACGCCGCCTGATACAACTCGACCAGGCTGCCGCCAGACCAGAAGCTGCGCTCGAAATCCTCAGTCTGCGCGCGCGCCCTTTTGATGGCGAACATCTTGCTGAAAATATAGGTCCAGCTGGTCACGGAAACGCCCAGCAGCAACAGCATGACCAGTTGCACCGGGATGGATGCATCGGTGATCAGCGTAAGAAAGGATAGATCTTGGGTAACGGTCATAGTGTTTAAAGTTGACGTTATGATTATAAACAGTTTGCAATGATGAATACTATGCAATAGTTCGAGTGATTGGCGGTGTGCTGCCGCACCGAAACAGCGGAGTTAATGGATATTGTCCAACACTTCCGCCGGTATCGCGGTGGGTCGCAGGCTGATAGTGCCAACACAGCCGACCTTGATCCTGCCGGTTGCCAGGCAACAGGATCCGCACCAGGCCTCCTGTACGAATTGCACGGAAGCACGGCCCAGCTTTTCGACCACCACGGTGATTTTCAGTTCATCATCCAGCCTTGCCGGTGCATGATACTCGACTGCAGTGCCCTTGACGACAAACATGACCTCATGCGTCTGCGTCATCTGCTGCTGGCTGATACCGGCTGCGCGCAGCCATTCTGTCCTGGCGCGCTCAAAAAATTTAAGATAATTGGCATAGAAGACGATGCCGCCTGCATCAGTGTCTTCGTAATAGACCCGGATATTCCAGCTAAAATTGTCCTGCATATTCCTGCTTTATCTAAGCTGCTTTAAGAGTCGTAGAACCAGGCAAGGCAAGGCTATAGCTCGCCGCCTGATTCCATTGTGCCGCCGAAAAAAACGCCGCTGCCATCACGCTGGATCAGTCAGTATCAAAGAGTATCAGGAACTGCACTGCCCGGCACGGCGAATTTTCAAGTCCGCTTGATGTTCAGCGGTCCATAGCCCTGGCAAGTCGGCATCATTTCTATCATGTTGACGTTGATATGCGGCGGTAAAGTCGCGATCCAGTAGGCCGTTTCGGCAATATCAGCGGCCGTCAGCGGCTGCGTGCCCTCATAGACCTTGGCGGCAGCGGCATCATTGCCCTTGAAACGGACATTGGAAAATTCGGTGCCGCCACACAGGCCAGGTGCAATATTGGTTGCACGCACGCCTGTGCCGACCAGGTCGGCCCGCAGGTTGAGCGTAAACTGGTCGACAAATGCCTTGGTGCCACCGTAGACATTGCCGCCTGGATATGGCGTGGAGCCGGCAACGGAGCCTATGTTGATCACGAGGCCGGTATTACGCTGTACCATGTCCGGCAAGATAGCGCGAGTTACGGTGACCAGACCCTTGATGTTGGTGTCTATCATTGTTTCCCAGTCTTCCAGCGATGCCTGGTGCGCAGGTTCTGTACCCAGCGCCAGTCCTGCATTGTTGACCAGAACGTCGATCTGTTTCCATTGCGCCGGCAGTGCCTGCAATGCGGCGTTGATTGAGGCCTTGTCGGTCACGTCCATCTGCACGGGCAATACCGCACTGCCCAGTTCAGCAGCCAGTGCGCTCAGCCTGTCGATGCGGCGCGCTGCGGCAATGACCTTATGGCCGTGACGCGCAAACTTGCGTGCCATTTCTTCGCCAAATCCTGAACTTGCACCGGTTATTAGAATGATCATGGTTTTCCTTGTTTTGTGATGGACCTGCATTATTGGGAATTAAGGGGAACATCGTACCTGGCCCATATTTTAGAGCTTGTTGACAAATTAGTCTTGCGGCTTGCGAATATGAAATATGCACAACTCCAGAGAGCGTTTTGGGTAAGTATTTTTCTGTCGCCAGCCTGCTCTGATCCCTGTCAAAAAAGTTTTTAAAAAGGAAACATAAAATCCCTATACGGATGCAAGCTGCTTAAACTTGCTGAAATCGGGTGCGTAACGTAAAATTTGGGCACCATTTCGTCTCACGTAACTGGCGAAAACGTCCAATCAGCACTTGTTCTGCAAAGAACCGGCTTGCTGTAGCGGCGGAAGATGGGTATCCATCGGGAAGCGTGAGATTCTTCGGGTCTGTTCTATCAAGACCTTAGCCGTACGCCTGGGTAGCCTGGATGGTAAAAGCGATTAAGGCTGCCTATCCCTATTTGTCCGACGAATGTACTGCAACATTGCTCGGCAAATGAACAGGATGGGCGCCTGATCCACCACACTCACTTTACGACAGGAAGATTAGCCATGTTCGCAAAAAACCATACCCTCGCCAATATCGATCCGGAATTGTTTGCCGTGATCCAGAAAGAAAACCATCGCCAGCAGGAACACATTGAGCTGATCGCGTCGGAAAACTATACATCGCCGGCCGTCATGGAAGCCCAGGGTTCGCAGCTGACCAATAAATATGCGGAAGGTTATCCAGGCAAACGCTACTACGGCGGCTGCGAATTTGTCGACGTTGCAGAGCAACTGGCGATAGACCGTATCAAGCAGCTGTTCGGCGCGGAAGCGGCCAACGTACAACCCAACTCCGGCTCACAGGCCAACCAGGGCGTATTTTTCGCTGTGCTGAAACCGGGCGACACCATCATGGGTATGTCGCTGGCAGAAGGCGGCCATCTGACACACGGCATGCCACTAAACATGTCCGGCAAATGGTTCAACGTGGTCTCCTACGGCCTGAACGACAAGGAAGAGATCGACTACGACGCAATGGAACGTTTGGCGCACGAGACCAAACCAAAGCTGATCATCGCGGGCGCATCCGCCTACTCGCTACGCATCGATTTCGAACGCTTTGCCAAAGTCGCCAAGGATGTCGGCGCTTATTTCATGGTGGACATGGCGCATTACGCCGGCCTGATCGCGGCAGGCGTTTATCCTAACCCCGTGCCGTTCGCTGATTTCGTTACATCTACTACGCATAAATCGCTGCGCGGCCCACGCGGCGGCATCATCCTGATGAAAGCGGAACACGAAAAAATCATCAATTCTGCGATCTTCCCTGGCCTGCAAGGCGGCCCGCTGATGCACGTGATTGCCGGCAAAGCCGTAGCCTTCAAGGAAGCGCTGACGCCTGAGTTCAAGACTTACCAGGAACAGGTAGTTAAAAATGCCGATGCGCTGGCAAAAGCATTGATCGAACGCGGACTGCGCATCATCTCCGGCCGCACCGAATCGCACGTAATGCTGGTCGACTTGCGCGCGAAGAAAATCACCGGCAAGGAAGCAGAAAACATCCTGGGCTCCGCGCACATCACCTGCAATAAAAATGCGATCCCTAATGATCCGGAAAAACCATTCGTCACTTCCGGCATCCGCCTGGGCAGCCCGGCAATGACTACCCGCGGTTTCAAGGAAGCGGAAGCCGCCAAGGTAGGCCATCTGCTGGCCGACGTGCTGGACAATCCGCATGATGCAGCAACCATAGAACGCGTGAAAGCGGAAGTTAAAAAACTGACGGACGCTTTCCCGGTCTACGCTTCATAAGAAGCAAATAAGAAGCAAACCAGGCCGGTGCCGCACGAAGAACAGTAATCGCGCGGCGCCGGCCCGGTCATTTATAGTAAAAACCTTCACCAGCGGTCATCCACAATAATTATATGAAATGCCCCTACTGCCATCACGACGACACCCAGGTCATCGACACGCGCGCGCCTGAAGACGGTAATACGATACGCCGCCGCCGCCGCTGCACACAATGCGACAAGCGCTTTACGACCTACGAACGCATAGAGCTGGCCATGCCGGTCATCGTCAAAAAGAATGGCAGCAGGACAGAATTCGAAACCGCCAAACTGCGCGGCAGCCTGATGCTTGCTCTGCGCAAGCGCCCCGTCTCAGCAGAAGCCGTCGATACGGCAATCCAGCGCATAGAAGAAAAACTATTATCCAGCGGCGAGCGCGAGGTCAATTCCGGTTATATCGGTGAGCTGGTGATGCGGGAGTTGAAACGCACAGACAAGATCGCCTATATCCGTTTCGCCTCAGTATATAAAAGCTTTGAAGATGTTTCGGAGTTTGCGGAGGCAATTCAGGAGGTCGGACAAAGCAAAGCTAGCGCAAAGTCATCTGATGCCCTGTAGACAGCACATTTAGAACAGTTCAAACATCTCTTGTTCTCATGTCATCTTTTTATCATAAAATCCAAGATTAACTCCAAATTCGCTCCTAAGCGAATTTGTTACGACTCAAGCAACTTGCCAATAAACTATCGGCACTCCAATCAAACTTACAGACGCTAGGTTTTAGCTGACGAGCGGTCATTCAGTTCGTTGCTGTACGGCTATACTGTTCATATCCCCATAAATGCTGTTTAGACTTCTCTCCCTTGCACACTCATTTACCTAAGAGTTAACTATGCTCAAATTAAACCGTGGTTTCACCTTGATAGAACTCATGGTCACCGTAGCGATCATTGGGATTATTAGCGCAATTGCTTATCCTAACTACGTTGATTATGTCACTCGCGGCTATCTTGTTGACGCGACAAACGGCTTGAGCCAAGGCAGAAGTCAGATGGAGCAATATTTTCAGGATAATAGAACCTATGCAGCCACCGGTACCTTCAGCCCCCCTTGCCTCACCTCCATAACTTTAGGCAAGTTTACTGTCGCTTGTGCTGCAACCGACGTAAGCGCTACTGCCTATAAAATTACTGCGACCGGTTCGGGACCAACTCTCGGATTCGTGTACACGATAGACCAGACCAACTCCCAAGCGACGACGGGCGTCAAAGCGGGCTGGGGCACGGTTCCCAAGTCATGCTGGATAACCAAAAAGGGACAATCATGCTGAATCGGCATGTAAACCGCAGAACGGCCGGCTTCTCTCTCGTTGAGCTCATGATCACTATTACGATAGCTTCGATTCTCGCAGCTATCGGCCTGCCATCCTTTTCGACCTGGATACAAAACACCAAAGTAAGAACAGTTACAGAGACATTGAAAAACGGCATACAGCTTGCGCAGACTGAGGCAACCCGGCGCAGCAGGCAAGTTACGTTCTCGCTGACAAATGCCAGTCCGGCCTTGAACGCCACCGCAGTCGCGAACGGCCTCAATTGGTATATTCAGACGGCGCCGTTGCTGACCGGGGAAAGTGCGGAATATATTCAAGGCAGCCAGCTTGCTGGTGCCAAAGACGGTGTGACCATTAATAGCAACACAGTGTCGACACTGACATTTAACAGCTTGGGAAGATTAAGTGGCGGTGCCGCCGCGACTTCATTCGGTGTCAGTAGAACGGGGAGTGATCGCCCGCTCCGGGTAACTGTATCCCCCAGCGGGCAGGTGCGTATGTGCGATCCATCACAGACATTGTCTTCATCAACACCTACAGGCTGCTAGGATGACCCAGATGAAATCTAAACTATCGAAGCAATCGGGTATGTTCCTGATGGAAGCGATGATTGCAATACTCATTTTTTCTTTCGGAATACTGGGCTTGGTCGGCCTGCAGGCTGCGATTATTGCGAATTCCGTAAATGCTGAAGATCGCACGCAAGCCGCGTTACTGGCAGATCAACTCATAGCAACCATGTGGCTGAAAGGGACATCATCCTTGCCAAGTACGGATGTCGCAGCATGGACGACTTTAGCGTTGAATTCAAAAATAAAAGCAACCGGAACGGTATCGGTAGATGCAACCAGTTTGGCAACCATCACGCTAATCTGGAAAGCACCTACCAAAAAATCGACTGACGCCTCTAATCAATACATCACACAGGTAATGGTGCAATGATGCGATCATCTAAAACTTTCTATCAAGCCGGCATGACGCTGGTAGAAATTATGATCGCCTTGGTCATAGGACTGGTGGTGACGCTGGCCGTCATGTCGGTCATGTCGGTTAGCGAAGGGCGCAAGAGGACAACAACATCGGCGAACGATATGTCGCAGTCCGGGGCATTTGCCTTATACCAGATCGACAAATTAATTCGCAGTGCCGGGTCTGGCTTCGGGCAGCTTCCACAATATAAACCTGCAGTTTTCCCTCTCGGATGTAAACTGAATGCGTCAAAGGGTGGCGCACAGATATGGCCAGGCACAACAACGCTTCAATCCCCCTTTGACACTGTGTCAAAAAATTATCGACTGGCGCCAATAATTATCACCAAAGGAGCGGCGACCGCAAGCGACGTATTGATCACCATGGCAGGATCTTCCGGCTACGGAGAAATTCCTATCAGGTTGAATGCAACTCCTGCCGCTCCCAGTATTTCTATGGCGACGACCTTCAGCTTCAATGCCAATGATTTCGTACTTTTATATGAGCCTACCAGTCCGGCGTCTTGCTTGCTGGAACAAGTTGCGACCAGTTTCGTTGCTAACAGCACTCCACTGACGCTGGGCGGAACATTTTATACGACCAATGGCGTGGATAGGAATTTGGGAAATTTTTCGGTAGCCGCGGTTGCTGTAAATCTTGGACAAAAGCCTGCGTTTAATTTGCTGGCGGTTGGTAGCAACTACACCCTATATAACTTTGATCTGATCAATTCAGACCCCACCGCTACTCCCAATATAGTGGCTGACGGCGTCTATGATCTGCGCGCAGTCTATGGCATTGATGCCGCCAATGGCACGCTTCCGGGCCCCATTACCTGGGTAAGCCCAGGCACGAGTCCTTATACATCAGCAGAATTGATGGACGGCTCCGCAGCAGCAGCAGCTCGATTACAAACCATCAAAGCCATCCGGATCGGCTTGATCATGCGCTCACCACTGCTGGAAAAAGAAATTCCTAAGGCCGGGGGTGGAACGCAACCTGTATCCCCCGCCACCTTCACTTTGTTTTCGGATTTGGAGACAGCAACGCCTGGCATTACTTATACCAAGAATGTGGCAGCAGCCGACCGCAACTATCGTTATCGAGTGTTTGAAACTTTAATTCCCGTTCGCAATTTAATGCTGTCGAGGCCATGATGGATGCTATGAAAAATTCGACACTTTCGCCAAGCTATTCGCATCGCCGATTTTCTCCGCCCGAAATGCAAAAAAACCAGCGTGGCGTGGTAATGATTCTGGTTTTAATTTCCCTGATCGTATTATTGCTAGCTGGCGTGGGATTGATATATTCATCAGACACTGCCCTGCTTAGCGCCGGCAATCTCGCATTTAAAAGAGACGCAACAAATCAAAGCGAACGCGCAGTCAATCTGGTAAGAAGTAAATTTATCGGATCAGGTGTCTTGACCAGTGCAAGTGGAGATCAGAGCGTCCCAGCACAAAATTTTTCCGCAGTTGCCCTTGCCAGTAATTCTTTGGGAATACCGACCATTTTATTGAATGACACCGCCTTTACTAGCACCTTCACTGCTGGTGACATTGTTGATAGCACGAGCAATGTGACTGTGCGATATGTCGTCGACAGGATGTGCTCCGCGGTAGGTGAGGCAACCGATGCAATCTGCAGCCGCTGGTCGGGACAGCCTAGTTCAGGGACGGACACTTTGGCAACTAAAAAAGTCGAGTCTATCATTCCGGTTTACAGAATCAGTATTCTTGTCACCGGTCCGAAAAAAACGCAAAACTTTATTCAAGCAACGATGCGGCGAGACCTCTAGTTCAAACTGGGAAAGTTTTACGCCATTTAGCTGAGGCTGCTTTAACGCAGTCTGAAATTACAGGATGAATCATGACCAGCAAACTCAAACAAACTTTGTATAGATCAGCTTGGCCTGTGGCAGCATTGATCACCCATCTTGTGTTCGGATGCGGATTAGCTCAAGCACAGACCAAATTAAGCGACGTCCCCCTATTTAGTACCAATATCGTACCGGGCAATGTGCTACTCACGCTGTCAGTAGAATTTCCAACTGCAAACGGAAAATCCCATACTTCGGCTTACGACGGCAATAATACGTACATCGGCTACTTTGATCCAATGAAGTGCTATACCTTCAACCGCTCCGATCCTAGTATAGCCCGCCGTTATTTTGAACCCGGCCCTACGTCGAATGTCAATGCAAACGCCAAGCATGAATGTAGCGGACTGTGGAGCGGAAACTTCATGAACTGGGCAACCACTCCTACCATCGACCCTTTTCGCTGGGGCCTGACCGGCGGAAATCGAAGCATTGATGAGGTCGCATTGACCGTTCTGGAAAAAGCGAATTCAACCACTTCAGGTTTCACCATACAAACTCTTACCGGCGGAGTGAGCAAGGTAACGCCGTTTAACTGGCCATCTATCAGCGTCAGGGTATATCAGCTAGGCAAGTCCATGCGTTTCAGCGGCAGTGGAAGCCTTACCGCAAACGACAACGAGGCCTACAATGCGCCCCTTGATCCTACCCCGGGAACAACACTTACCACTACATTAGTACCTGCAGCGGGTGTATATGATCTCCCGGTTCGGGTTCGCGTATGTGATGCCACCAAAGGCCTTGAAGCTAACTGTACACAGTATGGTAGCAACTATAAGCCTGAAGGATTGATTCAACAATACTCTGACAAATTGCGCTTTGGCGCCTTTGGTTATCTTTTGGACAATAGCATTACCCGCGATGGCGGCGTGCTGCGCGCCAGGATGAAATCCGTCGGCCCGTTGACACCGCGCCCTGGTCAATCCAGCATCGCTAATGCCAATCGGGAGTGGGATCCATCAACTGGTATATATGTGATCAGTCCTGATACTGCGGATGCAACGACTAGCGGAGTAAGTAATAGCGGCGTTATTAACTATCTCAATAAATTCGGTCTCACCGCAGGATATAAAACCTATGATCCGGTTGGCGAACTTTATTATGCTGGTATTCGCTACCTGAAAGGATTGAGCAATGTTCCTGAATACAGCACTCTGACCGGCAGTACTGCAAATCAGGCATCACAATTAGATGGCTTTCCCGTCATCACCGATTGGATAGGAGGAACCGGACGTCCTTATGATCCAGTTCAGTACTCCTGCCAGAAAAATTTTATTATCGGTATTGGTGATACGAATACCCATGCAGACACCAATATTCCAGGTAGCACCATGAGTAAGTCGCTGGAGCCGGCGGTACCCTCGGCCGTAACAGCCGATACAACGGTGGACGCTAGAGTGGCAACCAATAAGGTTGGAGACCTTGAAGGCTTGACCAGCATATTAGGTAATCTTGGAGAAATTCACCCCAGCTGGTGCTGTAATAATAACGGCTATCTGATGGCTGGACTGGCGTACGACTCTCATACAAAAGATATGCGCCCCAGTGATTTTGGAACACAAAAAGGGAGTTTTAAAACTACCGTTAGCACGTATTGGCTAGACGTGATGGAATCGGGACAAGGCGGCACCTCAGGCAAAAATCAGTTCTGGCTGACTGCCAAATATGGCGGCTTTACTGTACCTTCAGGATATGATCCGTATGTTAATACAACGGCACTCCCCACCAGCTTATGGAACACTTCTGGACGCAAGGACCTGGTAGGAAATCTTTCTCCTGAAAATTACTACGATGCCAGCAAAGCAGATTTGATGGTAAGTGGTTTAACCAGTGCATTTAAAGACATCAACAGCAAAAATGGATCCTCAAGCACATTGGGTTTAGTCTCTCCGAGAATCTCTTCAACCTCCAATGCCAATTACAGTTCTACATACGATGCATCTACCTGGACAGGCAATGTCATCGGCAGCACCATCACACTGGCGGCTGATGGAACACCAACGATCACCAAGGCTTGGGATGCTCAGGCGAACTTGGAAAATTTAGTAGCGACCTCGAGCAATACCGGATGGAATACTCAACGTGTAATAGTGACTAGTAATGCAACCAGTGCGGGTCAAGGGGTGCCATTCCGTTACACCAATCTGACGAATACTACCTTTCGTAGTGCTCTCGGCAATAGTTCAACCAACCAGACTAATGTTATCAATTACCTCAGGGGAGACCGCAGCAACGAGGGCTCAGCGGGAACACAGGCTTACCGTGCGAGGATCGCTTTACTAGGTGATATAACCAATTCCGCAGCAATTCCAGTCGGGCCTCCGGCATCAAGCTATGCAGACGCCTACAATGCGGGTTATTCACAATTCAAGACCAATTACGCTAGCCGCAAGAGCATGGTATATGTCGGAGCCAATGATGGCATGATGCACGCCTTCAACGGAGCGCTGACGGGTGCGGGCGCCGGCAATGAAGCATTTGCCTATGTGCCAAGTGTCTTATATAGCGGTCCGTCATCTCCCGCTACTCCTGCAGTAGACGGTCTGCTCTCTTTTTCCAATATCAACTTCGTCCATCATTTTTTTGTTGATGCTGCACCATTTATCGTAGACGTAGATTTTGCAAAAGCGGGTACTCCTACTGCAGCGATATCTGATTGGCGCTCGCTGCTGGTTGGCGGTCTTGGCAAAGGTGGTAAAGCATTTTATGCGCTGGATGTTACCGACCCCGGAGCAATGAACAGTGAGTCCGCGGCGGCCGGTAAAGTCCTGTGGGAGTTCACCGATGCAAAAATGGGTTACAGCTATGGACAGCCGGTTATTGTCAAAACAGCTAAGTATGGGTGGGTCGTCATACTGACATCCGGCTATAACAATGCAGACGGCATCGGCTATTTCTTTATCGTAAATCCTAAAACAGGGTTGCTGCTTGAACCACCTATCCCGACAGGGGCTGGTACTGCAACCAATCCTAGTGGGCTCAGCGAGGCAAGCAGCTATGTACTAAATTATGGCGACTTCACTGCCGATTCCGTCTATGCAGGGGATCTGCTCGGCAATCTGTGGCGGCTGGATTTGACAAAAACCAGTGGAAACTATAGCAACCCAACGAAAATCGCAACTCTCACCGCGCCTGATGGAACCGTTCAGCCTGTGACCACAAAACCGCTGATCGAAGTGGATGCCGACTCCTTAAAGCGTTATGTTTTTATAGGAACAGGCCGCCTTTTGGACGATACTGATATTGTTAATAGCCAAGTACAAACATTTTATGCGCTCAATGACGGCACGCAAACCGCCTTTGACACTGCAGCAACTTTACCCACCGGGGTGACTTATCCTATTACCAGAACTAAACTAAATGCTGATAGCAATACTTTGAACGGTATAGGTTCAAATCCTGTTCTGCCGTCGGGTTACTACGTAGACCTGCCGGTGGTTAACAATATCGGATCACGTGTGACTATTAACCCGATCGCCAACAATAATATTGTTGCCTTCGTTGCCAATCTTCCTCAGGGTGATGTCTGCACTCCATCTGGAAGCAATACTCCTTATGCAATTAATTTCAGTACTGGTAAATCAGTACTCGTAGATGCTAATGGAAATCTGGTGGCATATGGAGCGTCTGGCAGCGGCTTGGCTACATCAATGGCCTTTGTCAAAAATGAAAATAGTAATACTGGAAATGGAAATATTGGGTTGTTAGTTGGTAATGATCGAAGCGGCGTTAGCCAGTACGCAGGTAAATTCAGCGACAATGATAAATTCAAACAAATGAATTGGCGCGAAATCCCTGCAACCGATTAAGCTGCGGGAAAATGATTGATTTTTTTGAAGACATCCCGACGAAAATTATGTACCGGTTTTTCGTTGGGATTTTTATTATGGCCATTCACTATTCCATCTTCTGGTGTTTGAATGAATCTCCGCATGACAATATTTCAAAGAATCAGCAGAAGTCCTTTACTGCAAGTTTTCTTAATGTCAAATTAATCTCAGCAGTCCAGCGCTCGGCTCCCCAGCAATTGCTGCAGAATGACAATGCAGCGTTTACACTATTCCCACGCATAGTTCCCCCTCCATCGGCATCCTCCGCTACAACTCCAGATGGACCTATCTATCTTGGGTCAAAGGAAGTGGATAAACCGGCCCTTCCGACTGGTGAGCCCAACATCCAACTACTCAATGGTGCGTCGAGCAAAAGTGGATTGCCTATCCGTTTGCGTGTCTTCATTGACGCCAAAGGCAATGTAACTAAAATTACCCGCCTGCTGGCTCCTCCGGCAGATGAAGATTTAGTGGAAAAAATCATCAACATGATGCAACAAACTGTATTCATGCCCGCTAAGCGAGCGGGCAATGATGTAGCCTCTTATAGAGATCTTGAATTCAATATCAGCGATATCAACTAGAATATCTTAGCCTCACCAGACCTCAAGTGGGTTATATCCCTCTCTTTTGCAATCGGCGCCAACTATTTTTAAGGCAGTACCTGCGATGGATCATTCATATTTTCAGCAGTACATGGCGATGGCTCTGGATATTGCGCAACAATCCTCACTGAACGTTTCTCCCAATCCCAAAATAGGCTGCGTCATTGTCAAAAATGGTGCGGTTATAGGCAAAGGAGTAACCCAAGCTCCCGGTGCCAACCACGCCGAAATAGAGGCCATGAACAATGCAAGAAGCAAGGGGCATGATGTGGCGGGCAGTACGGCCTTCGTAACGCTGGAGCCCTGCAGCCACTTCGGCCGCACTCCTCCATGCGCGGACGCGCTGATTAAGGCGGGTGTAAAAACGGTCGTTATCGGCTGCCTGGATCCGAATCCGTTGGTGCAGGGCCAGGGTATAGCCAAACTCAGGGCTGCAGGGATTGAGGTCGTCACAGGCGTGATGGAACAGGAAGCACGGGAATCCAACCTTGGCTTCCTGACCCGTATGGAAAAAGGCCGCCCTTGGGTAAGGATGAAGGCGGCAGCCAGCCTGGACGGCAAGACGGCGCTGCATAATGGCAAGAGCCAGTGGATTACCGGTGCGGCAGCCCGCCACGATGGACATCTGTGGCGCTCAAGGGCCGGCGCCATATTAACCGGCATAGGCACCGTGCTAGATGACGATCCCCAATTAAATGTCCGTGGAGTGGATGTCGCAACACAGCCTTTACGCATCATCGTTGACAGCAAGCTGCAAATCCCGCTCGACGCCAAAATTCTGAGCGGTGGAGGCAGCCTGGTTATCTGCGCAACGGAAGATACTGCGAAAATGGAGCCTCTGCGCCAGGCCGGCAATGAAGTCATATGCTTGCCAAACGCTAACGGCAAGGTGGATTTGCCGACGCTGATGCAAGAGCTGGGGAAAAGGCAAATCAACGAACTGCACATTGAGGCCGGCTCCAAGCTCAACGGCTCGCTGATTCGCGAGCACTGTGTGGATGAATTGTTGCTGTATGTCGCACCAAAGCTGCTGGGTGATGCGCGCGGCCTGTTTGATCTAGAGTTACTGGAAAGCCTGGACGGTGCAAAGAGCTTGTCTTTTCACGAAGTAACCCAAATTGGAGAGGACTTACGTATTCTTGCCCGCTTCAACTCACTTCAATAAAGATAACTATTATGTTTACCGGAATCGTTGCCGCAGTCGGCAAAATTACCTCATCCACCCCTCTGGGCGCCTCCCCTGATGCCGGTCTACGGCTCACAGTAGATGCCGGCAGCCTGTCTCTGGAAGATGTTGCCATCGGCGACTCTATCGCACTCAATGGCGCCTGCATGACCGTGGTCAGCAAGACAGCAACGACTTTTGATATCGATATTTCCAGGGAAAGCCTGCGACTGACCAGTGGACTGGATGACCTCAATGAGGTTAATCTGGAAAAAGCGCTGACACTGGCTGAGCGCCTGGGTGGGCATCTGGTGTCCGGGCACGTTGATGGCCTGGGTCAGGTAAAAGAATTCAAGCCTGTTGATGAATCCTGGGAGCTGGTGATTTCAGCGCCGCGTTCGCTGGCCAAATACCTGGCGTATAAAGGATCTGTTGTCGTCAATGGCGTATCGCTTACCGTCAACCGGGTTAAAGATAGCGAAACCGACTGCTCTTTTTCGATCAACCTGATCCCGCATACGATACAGGTCACAACGCTAAAGCACTTGAAAGCAGGATCATTCGTCAATCTGGAAATCGATCTGATCGCGCGCTACGTTGAGCGCATGCTGTCAGCTACGGATGTCAGCAACAAGAGTTAGGCAATGATGTTGTCATTCTCAAGGGCGCTGCGGCGCCCTTTTTTACGTCTGTAGAAATGATGCAGAAAGAAAGCAAGCGTCCGCTGCGGCGCAGGCAAGAAGAAAGCTAAAAGAGAGAAGCTAAAAGGAAGTTAATAGTCAGCGCAAATGGAATCTGATGCGACGCAAGCCTGCCTACAACACGATTGCAGGCAATGACGGTCAGGTAAAGGGGATTGCCTGAGGGAGCTGAAGAAGCATCTCAAGAAAGCGCTGAAACAGCAGTCAGCGGTATGCAGAGAAGTGAAATCAATGATGAGCTAAAAGCGTGCGCGCAAAGCAAAAACCCCCTACTCTGTCGAGTAAGGGGTTTTCTAAATAAAAGCCTGACGATAACCTACTTTCACACTGGTTGCAGCACT
>JAYSKH010000196.1:0-1078 GCA_043726505.1 Undibacterium sp.
CATGGAAAATGCATTTTTGCAAGCCTGGGCCAAAAAACAGAGCGTATTACAAATCAGCCTGGATTGGCGTGCGCGCACCTTGCCGCAGCCGTATTACCACGCCTGGCCGGGTTTGCAGGATACCGGCAGCCAGCATCAGCAAGCCCTGACGGAATATGTAGAGACATCCCACATACGCCTGTGCCGCGCCACTTCGCTGGAAGATGAGGCTGTGCAGGGCGCACAAACCATCATCAACTGGCTGCAGGCAGGCAAGCAAAGCGTGGCAGTGGTGGCGCAAGACCGCGTCGTATCCCGTCGCATACGCGCCTTGCTGGAACGCGCACAGATCATGGTGGCAGATGAAACTGGCTGGAAATTGTCTACCACCCGCGCCGCGGCTGCTATTGCCGCCTGGCTGGAGGTAGTGACCACGCGGGCCGATACCATGGCCTTGCTGGATTTCTTGAAATCACCTTATCTGCTGTGGAAAGACCCGGACAATACTGAACCTGAGCAAGATGCCATTGCCGCCAAGGCTGATCTGGTCATGCGCATAGAGCTGGTCTTGCGCCGTGCCAATGTGCTGGGGGGCTGGGAATCAGTATTGGCCGCGCTGGATGCGGGCAAGGATGCCGGGCCAGCCAGCCGCTGGATCAGGTCCATGTCCTGGCAGGCGGGCAATTTCACCGGCAGGCGCAGCTTGTCTGAATGGAGTGCGCTGAGCCTGCAGGTGTTCTTTGACCTCTCCATGTTCAATGCCTTCCAGGCTGACCCGGCTGGGGCGCAAATCATACAGTTGCTACAGAAATTGCAGCTTGCCTGCCAGGATTTGAAAACCCCATTTGCCTTTGCTGAATGGCGTGCCCTGATGAACCTGCAACTGGAGAGTACGGCATTTGTGTTCGCGCATACCGACAAGCGCGTGGTCATGTTGCCGCTGAATGGTGCTCGCCTGCGCCCCTTTGATGCGGTGTTATTGGTGGGAGCGGATGCTTCCCACCTGCCATCGCAAGCCAGCGAGATTTTATTTTTCGCGAATGCAGTCAGACGTGAATGTGGACTGGAAACCCGCGAATCACGCCAGCAACAGCAATTA
>JAYSKH010000197.1:0-9697 GCA_043726505.1 Undibacterium sp.
TTTCCTGGGGGGCGGTCGCGTCGCTGAAACGGCTGCGCACGCTGTTCAGCCATGCATCATGGCGCTTCGCCGTCACTGCCTTGCAGCGCCGGCCCGGCGCTACCGTCGTCCAGGTGGTATCGCTGGCGCTCGGCTTGATGGCCTTGCTGTTGCTGACCGTCGTGCGCTCCGATCTGGTGGCAGCATGGCAGCAGGCGACCCCTGCGGATGCGCCTAACCAGTTCGTCATCAACATCCAGCCGGACCAGAAAGATGAAATCGCTGCGCGCTTGGCGCCGCTGGCCAAGCCGCTGTTATACCCGATGATACGCGGCAGGCTGGTGCAGGTAAACGACAAGCCCATCACCGCCGATACGTATGAGGAAGACCGCGCCAAACGGCTGGTGGACCGCGAGTTCAACCTGTCCACAATGGCAGACCTGCCGGCATCGAACACCTTGGTAGCGGGCAAATGGTATGGCGGTGATGCTGAAGCTGAAGCCTCGGTCGAGGAGGGCATTGCCAAGACGCTCAAGCTGAAGCTGGGCGACAAGCTCAGTTTTGACGTTGCAGGACAAAGCGTTAACGCCACCGTGACTAGCCTGCGCAAGCTGGACTGGGGTTCGATGCGCGTGAATTTCTTTGTCATCATCAATCCCAAGGCGATGCGTGATACGCCGCAAACCTGGATCACCGCGTTCCGCCTGCCGGAAGGGCAAGTGAACTTCGTCAACCAGCTGACGCGCGATTATCCCAACCTGACGGTCGTTGATGTGGGCGCGCTGCTGAAGCAGCTGCAAAGCGTGATGGATCAGGTGACCACGGCGGTAGAATTCCTGTTCCTGTTCACGCTGGCATCCGGCGTGCTGGTGCTGTATGCGGCGCTGGCCGGTTCGCAAGACGTGAGGATGCGTGAGGCTGCATTACTGCGCGCACTGGGCGCAACCCGCAAGCAGTTGTCACAGGCGCAGTGGATAGAGTTCCTGCTGGTGGGTGGCCTGGCTGGCATACTGGCGGCGACCGGCGCTTCGGCAATAGGCTGGGCGCTGGCGCAATTCGTGTTCCATTTTGAATGGAGCTTCGGCCCGCTGGTATGGGTGGCAGGCCTTGCGGTTGGCGCCGGTTGCGCACTGATAGGCGGCTGGGTAGGGCTGCGCAATGTATTGAACCAGCCGCCGCTGCTGAGCTTGCGCGAAAATTAAAATTTACTGAATTTTGGATATGGCATGACCACGGAAAATACCCCGGAAATAAACGAAACAGATGAAACAAACGAAGCGCAGGAAACCACGCTGTTTGAAGTGATAGGCGGCGCTGATAAGTTGCGCGAGATGGTGGACAGGTTCTATGACCTGATGGAGCTGGAGCCTGAATTTGCCGGCATACGCGCACTGCATCCGCCGACGATGGAAGGCTCGCGCGACAAGCTGTACTGGTTCCTGTCCGGTTGGATGGGCGGCCCCAGCCTGTATATAGAAAAATTCGGCCATCCGCGCTTGCGCGCGCGCCATCTGCCGTATGCAATCGCCGGTAGCGAGCGCGACCAGTGGTTGCGTTGCATGGCCTGGGCCATGCAGGATGTGAACATCGAAGAAAGCTTGCAGCAGAGGCTGCTGCAATCCTTTTATGAAACTGCAGACTGGATGCGCAACAAGCAGGGCTGAAGTCCTGGATAAGAGCGGCAAAAAAACGCAGTAAAAACCATAATAAAAACGGATATCAGAGCCATCATGAATGTCATCGAAATAGTCATCCTGCTGTTGTTGCTAGTGCTGCTGGTCATCGGCGTGCTGCTGTTGCAGCGCAGCCGCGGCGGCGATATCCAGAGCCAGCTGCAAGGCCTGCTGGATTTTATGAAGCAGGACCAGCAATTGCAGCAACAGGCGCAGGAGCGCTCTGAAAGATCATTGCGCGAGCAAGTGCAAAGCACCGCGCAATCGACACGACAAGAGCTGGGCGGAAATTTTTCTCAGTTTCAGCAGGCACTGGCGGCCCAGCTGACCAGCGTTGCGACCTTGCAAGGTAACCAGATTGAAGCGTTCTCACAGCAACTGGTGAAGTTGAATGAAACCAATGCGCAGCAGCTGGAGCAGGTCAGGCAGGCGCTGATCCAGCAAAGCCAGAGCGCACGCGAAGAGCAGGCGCTGAGCTTGAAACTTTTTGCCGATACCATCAACCAGACACTAGCTACGCTGACGGAATCTAATGCGCAGCGCATGGGCGAAGTGCGCGCGACGCTGGAAGAAAAAATCCAGGCGCTGCAGGCGGACAATGCCAGCAAGCTGGAAGAGATGCGCAAGACGGTGGATGAAAAACTGCACGCAACGCTGGAGCAGCGGCTGGGCGAATCCTTCAAGCAGGTGTCGGAGCGGCTGGAAAAAGTGCATCAGGGTCTGGGAGAAATGCAGCAGTTAGCGATCGGCGTCGGCGACCTGAAACGGGTGTTGACCAACGTGAAAACCCGCGGCACCTGGGGCGAAGTGCAACTGGAAATGGTGCTGGAACAGATGCTGACGCCAGAACAGTATGCGAAGAATGTGGAAACGATTCCCGGCACGGGCGAAAGGGTAGAATTTGCCATCAAGCTGCCGGGCAAGGAAGACGGCAAGGCACCGGTGTGGATGCCGATAGATGCCAAATTCCCCAAGGAACAATACGAGCGTCTGACGGATGCTGCCGAACGCGCCGATGCCGAAGGTGTTGCGCTTGCCGGTAAGGAGCTGGAGAGGGCAATCCGCAGCGAAGCCAAGACCATTTCAGAGAAATACATCTCGCCGCCGCTGACCACCGATTTTGCGATCCTGTTCCTTCCGACCGAAGGCCTGTATGCAGAAGTCATGCGCCGCCCCGGCTTGGCCGACGATCTGCAGCGAACCTGCCGCGTCAGCATCGCCGGGCCGTCCACGCTGTCGGCCATCCTGAACAGCCTGCAGATGGGCTTCCGCACGCTGATACTGGAAAAACGTTCATCCGAAGTATGGCAGGTGCTGGGTGCGGTAAAAACCGAGTTCGGCAAGTTCGGCGACGTACTGGCCGCCACCAAGGTAGCACTGGAACGCGCCGCCAAGAACATCGATAATGCCGAGGTACGTACCCGCCAGATGACCAGGAAGCTGAAGTCGGTAGAAGCATTGCCGACCGAAGCTGCGCAAAACCTGCTGGGCGTGGACCCGGTGGATTTGCTGGGCGACGCAGCGGAGCCGGATCTGCTTGGCTGAATCCAGCGGGTGCCCTGAAAAGTATCTGAAACCGGATGCAAAAAAAGCCGATGAAAACATCGGCTTTTTATTTGGCAGCAAGAATTTACGTGCTTACTTTTTCTTGTCCGCTTTTGTTTTTTGCTTGGCAATGATCATGTCCTTGATGCCGTTGTAGACATCTTCAGGAATGATTTTTTTGTTCAGCAGATCGTCCTTGCCGTTGTAAGGGCGGCCTTTGATGATGGCATCGGAACGTACGTCGCCGATCTTGGGCAGAGCCGACAATTCTTTCTTGCTGGCGCTGTTGATATCGAGCAGTTCCATTTTTGCGGAAGCGGAAGCGGAAGCAGAAGCGGAGGCTGCGGGAGCCGCTGCTTTTTTCGCGGCGTCAGCTGCATGGGCTGCTCCCGAGAACGTCAAGGACATTGCCAGAGCCAGCAGTGTGGATTGTAATAGCCTGTTCATCTTTACTCCCTATGGTTTAACGCGCTGGCGGCAGTGCCGTTTGCCCAGCGCGGCAGTTCACAAAAATCTGGACCGTTGCTGAATCTGAAAAACCGTTTGCAGCGCACGCCTTGCAAGCCATCAAATACCGGCCGGGATGATATGGAATCAGCCCGGCCAGGCGGCGATTATTGCTCGGTAGCGGCAGTGATCAATATAGGTGTCACCGGCACGTTAGCAAGGCCGGCTTGCGTAGACGTAGGGACAGCGCTGATCTTGTCGACTACATCCATGCCGCTGGTCACCGTGCCAAAGACCGCGTAGCCGTTAGCGCCTGCGTTCGTCGCATCCAGCGAAGTATTATTGATTGTGTTGATGAAGAACTGCGACGTGGTCGAAGTAAGGACATCGGTGCGTGCCATTGCTACAGAGCCGCGCACGTTTTTCAGGCCATTGCCGGATTCCAGAACGATAGGGGCGAACAGCGCAGTAGTTGGCACGGTCAGCGATTGTGTGTAGCCGCCGCCCTGGATGACGAAATTGCTGACTACACGGTGGAAGATCGTATTTGGGTAGTAGTTGGTTTCCACGTAATCGAGGAAGTTATCGACAGAGATAGGCGCCTTGGTAGGATCCAGCTGCATGACGATGGTGCCCATTGATGTGGCCATGGTGACCTGAGGCTGCTGTGCCGGAGCTGGGATCGTTAATACACCGGAATAGATGGTGGAGTTATCGGCAGCAGTGATCTTCAATACGACAGTGCCTACGGCGATCATCTTGCATGTAAATACGCGCTGGGTATCGGTCGCGGTGCCGACTTCGGTCATGCCCGTGCAGCCGAAGTTGAAGACGGTGATACCCTTGGTCAGGTTTTGCCCGGTGACGGTCAACTGCATGTTTTTGCGGTAGACGATCTGGTCTGTTTTGATGCTCAGTACCGACGCCAGTGGACCGGTGACTGTGGAACCACTGCCACCGCCGCCACAACCTGCCAGCAGGGCTGCCGCTGCTACTGCGCTTGCGAGCCAAACGAATGCTTTCAATATTTTCTCCTGAATACAAATTGCAATTTTTGCAAATGACGTTGTTGAATAGATTACCTGACCTTGACCCTGCGCCACTGATCCAATGATCCTGGCCGGGAGATTCCTCTAGTATATCGTTACTGGACGGTTTAGGGTCTTTGTGTAGCCAAATTGAAATGTAAATTCAGGTATCCAGCCATCAGCCTTGTTTTTGCCGTATGAGCCGGCGACCGAGGCGTGGAGCGTGGAATCAGAGCAGGCCGTCAAACAGCACCACGCGAACCTGGTCGCCGGCAGCGACATCGGCTTGCACATCATCCAGCACGAGTATGCAATTGGCTTCGGTCATTGACCGCAGGATACCCGACCCCTGCGAACCCGTGATATGCACTTCCAGGCTCCCATCGGCAGCGGACGACAGTATGCCGCGCTGGTATTCAGTGCGGCCGGGGCGTTTACGGATAGCGTTGACCGATCTGGCGCCGACCAGCGGTAGCGGCGCCTGCGTAGCGCCGGCCATATGCAGCAGCGCTTCGCGGACAAAGAAATAAAAACTGACCATGACGGCGACCGGGTTGCCCGGCAAGCCGAACAGATAGGCACTTTTTTTAGCGGACCCGTCGCCGGCGGCGATCCTGCCGAATGCCATCGGCCTGCCGGGCCGCATATTGATGCCCCAGAACGCGACGTCACCCATTTCCGCCATCATCGGTTTGGTATAGTCCGCCATGCCGACCGACACGCCGCCAGAAGTAATGACGGCATCCGCAGCGAGGCAGGCGCTGTTGAAGGCGGCCTGCAGCAGCACAGGGTCGTCCCTGACCACGCCCATGTCGATAATGTCGCAGCCCAGCCGGCTCAGCATGCCGTACAGCGTATAGCGGTTGCTGTCGTATACGCAGCCTTCATCCAGCGTTTCGCCGACGGAACGCAACTCATCGCCGGTGGAAAAAAAAGCCACGCGCAGGCGGCGTTGCACGAGCACCTCTGCAATGCCCAGCGAAGCCAGCAGCCCCAGTTCTGCCGCGCGCAGGACCTTGCCTTTGACTAGTGCGGTCTTGCCCCTTGCCAGATCTTCGCCTTTGAAGCGGCGGTTGGCGCCGGGCCGGACTTTGCCGGCCAAAATAGTAATCTGGGTATCGCTTGCCTGTTGCACCAGTTCCTGCGGAATCACTGTATCGAGGCCGGCAGGCATCACTGCGCCGGTCATGATGCGGACGCATTCACCGCGCCCGGCCATTCCCTGAAAGGATTTACCGGCATACGCAATGCCTGCTACACGAAGCACTGCAGATGCGCTATCCGGCAGATCCGCGCTGTGCAGCGCATAACCGTCCATGGCGGAATTGTCATAAGCGGGCACATCAATACCCGAAATAACATCTTCCGCCAGTACGCGGTTCAGCGCGTCGCGTACCGCCAGTTTTTCAGACGCCTGCACAGGCTCAATAAATTGACGGATGATGGACTGGGCCTGCGCGACGGTCAGCGCGTCGGCATCATAACCGGGCAGGGCGGAGAGCAGTGTGTTCAGGTCGGCGAGGTGTGGGCGAGAGGTTTCAGGCATCTGATTCAAGTTGGCGCAATTCTTCCAGGGTATTGATATTATAAAACGCCGTTTCGTTCTTGAAAGAAACTTGTACTGCATTTAACGAAGCATGCCATGCGCCAACCTTTCTGCCACCCTGCGCGAGAAAACTGTCGAGCGACGGTAGCACGCTATTTTTCATCAGTGTAAATACGCGGTGGACTTGCTGCGTGTCGCCATCGCCCGTCGTTGCCACGGCGAGGTCGGCCTGCTGTTCCAGCAGTGCCTGTACCAGCCGTTGTGCAAGATCCGGCGGCAGGAAAGGGGAGTCGCATGGAGCGCTGAGCAGGTAGCCTGTGTTGCACTGCCGAAGGCCGGCCTGCAGGCCGGCCAGCGGGCCTGCGAAGCCGGCAAGCTGGTCTGCGCACAACGTGGTGCCTCCGCGCCGCGCCAGTCGCATGCCCATCGCCTGGTAACTGTCGCCATTGCGGTTGGCGCTGATCAGCAGTGGGCCTACCTGCGGCGACAAACCTTGCATGGCATGGAAAGCCAGCGGTTCGCCCCGGAACAGTTGCAGACCCTTGTCTACATCTCCCATGCGGGAGCCGCGGCCGCCGGCCAGCAGCAGTCCGGTGATCTGCTCAATGGAGATGGTGGCCGAATTATTCATGCGGCACCCTTCAGCCGCCTATGTAAGACATCTCGACTTTTTTGAGGCTGCGTTCAGCCTGTTCTGCCGGCGTAGTCTGCGCGCTGCGCAATTCAGAATAACGGTCGCTGCGCGCGCGCCATATCTGCGCAACGACAGTAGAAATGGCCTGGTCGGAATGATTTGCGTCCGGGCCGCGCAGCAGGCTGCGCAGATCATGGCCGCCAGTGGCGAACAGGCAGGTGTAAAGCTTGCCTTCGGTAGACAGCCTTGCCCGCGTACAGTCCTGGCAGAACGATTGCGTGACGCTGGAAATGACACCGATTTCACCGCCGTCCGCATAGCGCCAGCGCTCGGCAGTTTCGCCGGTGTAGTTGGCGTGTGTCGGCTGCAGCTGCATGCCGGCCGCATTCAGCCGGCCGATGATCTCGGCGGATGGAATCACTTCGTCCATTTTCCAGCCGTTGGATGCGCCTACGTCCATGTATTCAATGAAGCGCAGGATGTGCGGCGTCTCTTTGAAATAGCGTGCCATCGGCACGATTTCCTGATCGTTCAGGCCCGCTTTGACAACCATGTTAACCTTGATCGGGCCGAGCCCTGCCTGATGTGCGGCTGCGATACCGTCCAGCACTTCATCCACGGAAAAATCAACGTCGTTCATCTTGCGGAAGGTGGCGTCGTCCAGCGAGTCCAGCGACACGGTCACCCGCGTCAGGCCGGCATCCTTGAGCGACTGCGCTTTTCTCGCCAGCAGCGAGGCATTGGTCGTCAGCGTCAGGTCAAGGTCGCTGCCATCCGCGGTCCTGATACTGCTCAGCATGCCGACCAGCTTTTCGATATTTTTACGCAGCAGCGGTTCACCGCCAGTCAGCCTGATCTTGGTCACGCCATGGGCGACAAAGATGCGGGCGATGCGGGTAATTTCTTCAAAAGACAGCAGGGAATTATGCGGCAGAAAGCGGTAGTCCTTATCAAAAACAGACTTGGGCATGCAATAGACGCAACGGAAATTACAGCGGTCAGTCACCGAAATACGCAGGTCGCGCAGAGGTCTTGCGCGGGTATCCAGCAACTCGCCGTCCGGCGTTTCCAGCACGCCGGGCACCGCCAGGCCTCTTTCCCGCTGCCGGTGGTCTACCAGCGGGATGAATTTTTCAGTCATGTTTTATCCAGGAAATAGCTTTTTTACTAATGCTATTTTAATTTTCTATGCAAATACAACGAGTACGACGAATACGATACCACGAGACCGGCTGTTCCGCTGTACGGCACTCAGCGCCGGGCCCACAAGCCGGGCATTGCTTTACGATAAAAAACCGGCTGCATCACAAGGATGCAGCCGGTTTTTGATGATGTGGCTTCGATGGATTAGTGCTTTGTTTCCACCAATACCAGCGGCTCATCGGACTGCGGTGCTACCGGTTTGCGTTCACGTGGTACACGCTGCGCTACTGGAGCGGCGGCAGCGGCTTCCTGGGCTGCGCGCAGCTTGGCAGGATCGGTGCTGGCCAGCACCAGGCCGGCGGAAGCCAGCACGACGCCCAGATCTTCAGCAGGTGCTGCCGGTTTTGCCGCAGCAGGTGCCACAGTTGCCGCAGGTGCTACAGGAGCAGCTGGGGCAGCAGTTTTTGTTTCCACTGCGTCAAACAGCGTTGCCTGTGTAGGTGCAGCCGCAGATGCAGTCTCTTCGACAGCCGGAGCTACTGGTGCAACCGGAGCAGTCGTTTCTGCAGCAGCATGTACAACAGGGGCTGGCGCTGCTTCTACTACCACAGGAGCCACAGGGGCTGGTGCAGCGGCTTCTGCTACCGGCGCTTCAAACGCGGGTGCAAAAGATGCCGGTACAGCTTCTGTAGTCGCAACTTCTGGAGCGTGTACTGCAGCGGGTGCAGGTTCTGCAACATGCGCAGCCGCTACCGGAGCAATTGCTTCAGCAGGAGCTTCTGACGGTACCGGTACTGCTGGTGTCGGAGCTGCAGCTGTAGCTGCAGGCGGCGTGGCCCACTCGGCAAACGTCATAGGCGCAGGTGTTGAATTACCTGTTTGCGCAGGAGCATCCACCGGGTTTGCGGTGAACTGCGCTGCCTCGGCTACTGGTACGAATGCAGCAACCTGCTCGGATTGGTCCGAACCTTCTGTTGTTGCATCGCCTGTTTCCGAACCATCGCGGTCGCGGCGGTTACGGTTACGGCCACCGCGGCGACGGCGACGGCGGCGTTCTTCGCCTCCTTCTCCGCTGTCGTTGTCTGCGCCCACATTCAGGCTATCGGCAAGCTCAGCCTGGTCGCCATCGGCTTCAACCGGCGCAACCGTGGTTTTCAGCAATGCTTCTTCTGATTTGGCTTCTGCTGCAGTACCGGTGCCGTCCTTGCGTTCTTCGCGCTGGCGTTGCTGGCGTTCACGGCGGCCTTCCTGCTGGCCCTGGCCTTCACGCTCTTCGCGTGGAGGACGTGGCGGCTTAGGCTGGCGTGGCGTCTGCTCGGCTACCTGGGTGGATTTGGCCTGGTCTTCCTTGTCGCCGCGTTCTGCACGATCACCACGTTCGTTGCGCTCACCACGTTCGCCGCGCTCGGCACGTTCAGGGCGGTTGCCGCTACCACTACCGGTAGGGGCTGGACGCTCTTCACGCTCTTCGCGTCCGCCACGGCTGCTGCCAT
The DNA here is from genome assembly GCA_043726505.1 of Undibacterium sp. Taxonomy (GTDB): domain Bacteria; phylum Pseudomonadota; class Gammaproteobacteria; order Burkholderiales; family Burkholderiaceae_D; genus Undibacterium. The sequence goes on from JAYSKH010000197.1 coordinate 9,489, forward strand.
TGCGGCTGCGGTTACGCTGGCCACGGCCATTCTTGTCGCTGCGTTCACGCGATTGCGCTGGTTTTTCTTCCTTGACAGGTTCTGCCACAGGAGTCGGAGCTGCCGGTGTGCCTTTGAAGAAGCCGAACAGTTTGGCGAAGAAGCCTTGCGATTCAGTCGTTACGACCGGTGCAGGCGCTGCGGTAACAGGGGCAACTTCCTTGCGTTCC
>JAYSKH010000198.1:0-8857 GCA_043726505.1 Undibacterium sp.
TAAAGTGAGTAGCCGTCGGGCTACCCCCGACCAGCAATCATTAAAACTAAGTGACGGCCGCCAAGCTAGGTAAGTTGCGTGGTTGCCCGGCCAGCAATCACAAAGCCAACCAGCAGCACCGTCATCCACGTGCTTGAGCTAATGTGTTACCTATGTGGCTGATTAATCTCCACAAAGCCTTAACTAGGCTCAACAACTACTACAGCGGTAGCAAGGAAATCACAACTCCCGTGCAAACATATTAATGTCTACTCCCGGTATCAACTCCATCTTCACCTGCCTCTCTACCTCAAACCCCAGCTTACGCGCCACATTAGCCGAACCCGCATTCTCCGGATGCACAAGCGCGATCAGCTTGGTCAGGTTTAGTGATTCTTTCGCAAAGGTGATGGATGCCCTGCCCGCTTCCTGCGCCAACCCCTTGCCCCAGAATTCCGGCAGCAGCCGGTAGCCGAGTTCTACTTCTGCAAACGGCGGGATATATTTCAGGCCGCTGAAGCCTATCAGTTGTCCGCTTTCTTTCCATAGCATGGCAAAGCGGCCGAAGCCGTATTTTCTGTAATCGGCAATCGGTCCTTCCAGCATGTTGGCGCGTACTTCTTCCACGGATTTCATCGGCGTGTCGCCGACGTAGCGGATGACTTCAGGGATCACGCATAGCGGAAAATAGGCTTCTGCATCGTCAGCGGTAAAGGCGCGCAGCAGCAGGCGTTCGGTTTCTATGATGGTTTTCATGTAGTCCTTTTTGTTTCGATGTTTTTGCTCAAGGCTTGCTTTTCCTGCGTCTCCAGCGTGCGATGCCCAGCAGCAAGGGGATCAAGATAACGCACCATGGCAGGATGTAGGCGAGAGCGGTAATGACTATCGAGATTCCGTCCGCCAGATTGCGGATAAATTTCAGGCAGGCTGATTTTACCGGCGATAGCAATCCTTCTTCGTCTTCGGCATTGGAACTGATTTCTATGCGTAGAATTTCGGTGTTGACCCGTTCCGCCATTTTCGCGGCATCGCCTTTGGCGCTTTCCAGTTCTGATTGTACGCTGGCGATCTCCTTGGATAGCTTGATCAGGGTATCAAGGTCTGTGCCGCTGCGGGCGTTTAATGCGTTCAGCCGGGTTTTGTACTCGTCCAGCATGGCAAGGCGTTTTTCATTGTCGGCGATCGGTTGCGCGAGATCATCTGCTTTCGTTGATTGCCGGATGACTTTGCCGCCTGCAGACAGCGACTTTTGCAGGCTCTGGATTCCTTCCGGTTTTGCCCTCAGCGTCAGCTGTGCAGAAACGCTGCTTCTGCTTCCATAGCTGGGGCCGCTGGCGATTTGCGAAGACAATACATTGCACTGGTTGGCGGTATCTGCAACACATAGCGCGATGGCCTTTTCATACAGGGCCGCGACCTTGGTTTCTTCCGTTTGCAGGCTCAGGCCATGCTCATAAGCGAGTGTGCGCCGCACAGCTGTTTTTGGCGCAGCAGAGGGGGGAGATTTGGCATCCGGTGCTTGCTGCAAGCTGCCGGTATTTTTCTCCTCTTTGGCGCTGCATGCGCCGAGTGAAAGAGACAGGGCCAGCAGAAAAATGGGGAATCTCATATCAAGACTTGCCTTCGCCGTGAAATCGGATAATCATCATAGCTAATTTGCAATAAGTTGCAAGTAGAATAAGGATACTTCGGACGAATTCAATTTTGTTCGCGCGTTGGTAGTACGTTGGTAGTGCGGCGTTGGTACTGGATTTGCGGCGCGCCAGAGATGCACGTCCGAAAACAGCCAGCCCGCTGCAAGCCCGGGTGCGATGATGTACGCTGTATTCTTCAACGAAAGGAAAACTCATGGAAAATAAGCTTCAGGCCGTCAGTCTTGATCAACAGGCGCTGGCCCAGCAGTTCCATGCGCTGCATGGGCATGAAGGCACGGCGCTGGTATTGCCGAATGTGTGGGATGCGGTCAGTGCCAGACTGATGCAGCGCTGCGGCGCGTTGGCGATCGCTACCACCAGTGGCGGAGTGTCTTGGGCACATGGTTATGCAGACGGCGGTGCGCTGCCGATAGCCGCCTATCTGGCGACAGTGCGCGAGATTGCACGCGTGGTGCCGCTGCCGCTGACGGTGGATCTGGAGGATGGTTATTCTGATGATGCGGCGCTTGTCGCAGCCAATGTGTGTGAGTTTATTGCTGCGGGGGCGGTCGGTATCAATATTGAAGACGGCGCGGGGGAGCCGGAATTGCTGATGGCAAAAATTGCCGCGATCCGTGAGCAGTCGGCAGCCATGGGTCTGGATCTGTTCATCAATATCCGTACGGACGTGTACCTGCGCGCGCTGGTAGAAAAAGACAAGCTGGCGGCGGAGACGATACGGCGGGCGGACTTCTATAAACGTTCTGGCGCCGACGGCCTGTTCGTGCCCGGTCTGGCGGATCTGGACGTGTTGCGCAGCATTAGCGAAGTGGTCGGTATGCCGGTGAACGTGATGGCAGTGCCGGGGCTCGCCAGCGTGCAGCAACTGGCGGCGCACGGTGCACGCCGTGTCAGCGCGGGCACGGCATTGATGCAGGCGGTGCTGGCATCGACAGTGAAACTGGCGAACGACATGCTGGTCAATGGCAGCGTGGAAGGCATGTTTGCCGACAGCCTGGGCTATGGAGAAGTGAACGCCCTATTCCCTCCCGCTGCCTGATTCTGATCGGCGGCGTGCCTGTGGCTACTCCGGCGCGTCCGCATCCTGGTCGTCATGGCTGACGGTCTTGGTGCGGTCCGCATCCACCCTGTCTTTCAGGCTTTTAGCTTCGTTGATGAACTGGTCCACCGGCTTGTCTGCGGTCAGGCGTATGGCAGGCGGCAGGATCTGCGACATGTACAACTCATCACCGGCTTGGCCATAACGCTGGAAGTTCATCATCAGCATTAAGCCAGAGCCCAGCAGGCCGAGAATCACCGCAGTGACGGCAATACGGCGCGGATGGCGTGGGTTGATGGTGACGAGGTGAAAATACACCATCGCCGCGGTGATCGCGATCATCACATGGCTGCCGTAGCGGCTCAGCTCTTCAAATGACAATGCATAGGCGGCGGTGCCGCTGAACAGGCTCCACACCTCCATTGCCGCCATGCCGCAACCGGTAATGAACAGGTGTCGGCCAAAGCGCGCGTGGCCGCCGAACAGCCGGTTGGCAAAGGCCCACACGGCGCTCCATACCAGCGCACCGCTCAGCACATAGGTGATGGCCATCAGGTAGCGTATCGTTTCAAACTTGCTGACGTCACCCAGCCAGGTGCTGAGCGCTGCCAGCAGCGCAATGATGGTCAGCCCGCTCAGCGCTGGCGGCCAGCCTTCCCAGCCGTGGATGGTTTTGTCCGCCAACTCGTCTGCCACCTGGAAGTCGGCAGCGCGCACGCGCAGGTTGGTATGTCCCAGCCGCACCACGGTATTGCCGTTGATGCTGATGTGCGGCAGGCGTTTGCCCTGGTGCACGATGCCGTTGTGGCTGCCAAGGTCACGCATGCGCAGGTTGCCGTCTTCGTCCAGTTCCACAATCGCGTGGTGGGCGGCGGTGTGCGGATCGTCCAGGATGAAATCATTGTCGTACGCACGCCCTATGCGTATCGGCAGCGCATTGACCTGATGGCGGTGCCGCACTTCATCCTTTGACGCCAGCACTTCAACAAAAAACGAGGAATTGACTAATGCACTCATCAGTTGCCTCCCTTGCTCAGGGAATCAAGGAAGATGCGCGATACCCGCAAGCCATTGTCATACGACACGCCCTTGGTTTCGATGCGGCTTTGCAGGCTCATCATGGACTGGTCTGCGCTGGCTGTCAGCAGGATGAAATCATACAGGCCGGTGAATTTGCGGTAGGCACGCACGCACAGCACAGCCCGCATCGGCAGTTTCTTGTTGCTGACAAACTGCTCGTTGCAGGCCGGTGCGGTGACTTGCGCATTCTTGTAGCTGCCGCTCACTTGGTTTTTGAACGCGTTGCTGACCAGCTCTGAAAAACGCAGCGAATTCAGTTCAGTGCTGCGTGTATACGCATGCTGAATAGATACTTGCCCGGTCTGCAGCTGGCCGGAAACGAAGATTGCCGATTCGGTCTGGCAGCGCATTTCATCTACCGTATAAGGAATGTCCGGTTTGGCGTTGGACTGGCCCCAGCAACGCACCTGGTCCGACTCGCGCACAGGCACGCGGTAGGGCCCCAGGCTCTTCAGCGTCAGCGGGCTTTCCAGCAGTTTATCGATGATCACCGCCTGGTGCGCCATTAGCTGCTGGCCGACGATCAGGCTGAAGTCCTTGGCCGGCCGGGTTTGCAGCCGTACCTTGGCCAGTAGTTCCTGCACATAGCGTACCGGCACCAGGAAGCTGACCAGTTCGCCGTCCAGCCTTTTGGACACGTTGACGCCGGCAACCTTGCCGTCCGTGGTGACATTGGGGCCGCCGCTCATGCCGGCATTTATGGGGCCGGTAAACATCAGCTGGTCGTAAAAGCCGCGCCGTATGATGCCGTTATATGAACCTTCCGAAATCGCAAAACCCAGATCCAGCGGATTACCCAGCGAATACAGGTACTGGCCCTGCGTCAGTTCCGGCAACTGCTGTATCTGTTCCGGCACCTTGAAAAAGCCGGTGCCGGTGCGCCCTACGCGCACCACAGCCAGATCGTGCAGCGCATCCACCGCCAGCAGTTCTACCGGGCCGCGCTGGTTGGCGGTGTCCACGTATTCGCCAACATAGGTTTCCGGTTCCAGCGCAATCTGCGACATCACATGGTAGTTGGTGACGACCAGATTGCTATCGCCTACGAGGAAGCCGGAGCCTACCGACGCCTGTGTGCGGCCGTTTTTCAGCAGCACGCGTATCTGCAGCAGGTCGTTTTGCGCCGTCGAATACAGCTTTTGCGCGGACGAAGACGGTGCCGGCAAGGGCTGCTGTTCCTGGGGAGCGGTCGCGGCGAAAGCGCTGGCGCAGGCCAGCACGCCTGCAAGGATGGCGGTAAGGGCGGCTGTAAAGCTGGCGATAGCTATAGGGTGAGGGCGGGAATGTGCCATGTATTCTTAAATGAAATAAAGCTTGTCAAAGTATGAATAGCCTGTCTGCGGCTGTCTACCAATTTCTAAATTTCAATTTAATATATTACTGATACCAATTTCTTGCTGGCGGAGCCGAAAAATAAAAAGCCACGAATTGCTCGTGGCTTTTGGTCTTAGCATCATGCTGAGCCGCTTGCGCGGCGCATGCGTACTTGCTGCTTGCGCAGCGCATGCTTATTTACTGCCGGTTGCTGTCAGCCCACGGCGCACCAGCAAAGGCTGGATAGATGCATCGTGCCCGCGGAAATTACGGAAGGCATCCATCGCATCGATGCTGCCGCCCTTGGACAGCAATTGCTGGCGGAACCAGTCGCCGTTCTTGCGTGACAGGCCGCCGTTTTCCTTGAACCACTCTACGGTGTCGGCATCCAGCACTTCAGCCCAGATATACGAGTAGTAGCCGGCTGAATAGCCGCTGGCGAAGATGTGCGAGAAGTAGGTGCTACGGTAGCGCGGCGGCACCGGTGCATAGTCGACGCCGCTTTGCTTCAGTGCATTGGCTTCAAATTCCAGTGCATCTTCCGGGATCTGGCTGGTGCTGATCTGATGCCAGCGCTGGTCCAGCAGTGTTGCGGCCAGATATTCGGTGGTAGCGAAACCCTGGTTGAACTTGCCTGTGGCAGCCAGCTTGTCCACCAGCGCCTGCGGCATTGCTTCACCGGTCTGGTAGTGTTTGGCATAGTGCTGCAGCACTTCAGGCCATACCGCCCACATTTCATTGACCTGCGAAGGATATTCAACAAAGTCGCGCGGCACGCTGGTGCCGGAGAAGCGCGGGTAACGCACATTGGAGAACATGCCGTGCAGCGCATGGCCGAATTCATGGAAGGCCGTGCGCACTTCGTCCGGCGTCAGCAGCGTAGGCTGGCCTTCAGGCGGTTTGGGGATGTTCAGGTGGTTGGCTACGACAGGTTTGGTGCCGAACAGGAAGGACTGGTCCACATATTCGTTCATCCATGCGCCACCGCGTTTGTTGTCGCGTGCGTAGGCGTCATACAGGAACAGCGCCAGCGGCTTGTTGTCGGCGTCGAACACTTCAAATACGCGCACGGTAGGGTTATAGACCGGCAGGTCCTTGCGTTCTTTGAAGCTGATGCCATACAGTTTGTTGGCCGCGTAGAACACGCCGTTCTGCAACACATTGTCCAGTTCAAAATACGGGCGCAGCTGTGATTCGTCAAAGCTGTATTTGGCTTTGCGCACTTGCTCTGCATAGAAGGCCCAGTCCCAGGCTGCCAGCTTGAAACCACCCTTTTTCGCGTCGATCAGTTTTTGCATATCGGCGGCTTCTTTTTTCGCATTCGCTACCGCAGCAGGCGTGATTTCAGCCAGCATCTTGTTCACGGCACCTGTATTCTTGGCCGTGTTGTCTTCCAGCGAATACGCGGCGAAATTCGGGTAGCCGAGCAGCTGCGCTTTTTCTGCGCGCAATTTGGCCAGGCCGATTGCTACTTCGCGGTTGTCAAATTCGCCGCCGTGGCTGTTGCGTTCTACCGACGCGTCGTACAGGCGTTTGCGCAGGGCGCGGTTGGTCAGCGTGGTTTCATACGGCTGGCCGGTGGTGTTCATCAGTGCGATCACATATTTGCCTTGCAGGCCGCGTGCTTTGGCGGCTTCGGCAGCGGCGGTGATTTCACTGTCGCTGAGGCCTTTCAGTTCTGCTTTGGTGTCGACGATGACGGCAGAGGCATTGGTTTCCTTCAGCACGTTCTGGCTGAACGTCGTGCCCAGGCTGGCCAACTGTGCATTGATGGCTTTCAGCTTGGTCTTGTCGGCATCGGACAGCTTGGCGCCGGCGCGCACGAAATCGGTGTAGTAGCGGTCCAGCAGGCGGCGTGACTCGGGGTCCAGCGCCAGGTTGGCGCGCTGGTCATATACGGCGCTGATGCGGGCAAACAATTTGCTGTTGAGCCTGATTGCATCATTGTGCGCCGCCAGCTTGGGCGCCAGGTCGCGCGAGATCGCTTCCATCGCAGGGTCGGTGTTGGCGCTGGTCAGGTTGAAGAAAACGGCTGACACCTGGTGCAGCATGCGGCCTGCTTTTTCCATGGCAACGATGGTGTTGTCGAAGGTCGGCGCGGCGGTGTTTTCGGCAATCGCATTGATTTCAGACGTCTGGCGGCGCATGGCTTCGGTAAAGGCCGGCGCATAGTGCTCATCCTTGATCTTGTCGAACGCTGGCATGCCGTAAGGCAGCGTGCTTGGCGTCATGAAAGGATTGGCGGTAGCGGCGGCTGGCGAACTGGTGCCGGAGCCTGGCGGCTGAGTCTGTTGGGCCGAGGCGGCAGTGGAATTCAGTGCGAGGCTCGTGCAGAGCATCATGAAAAGGAGGCGTGACATGTGGTCTTCCCAAATTAAGTGATGGATTTGCTTGCTAGGCTGGCAGCGCCTGTGCCGGCGTTTTTTTATTTCTGGCCGGGAAGGATAAGGCTGCCAAGTCTTTTTGACGAAGTATTACGGTCTTATGACTTGGTATTCTGCCATTTGATTCCTGAGTTTGGGAAAATACCCCAAATTCGATACAGAACGGCAAAATCTGCGCCAAAACCGCAATTTTGTATAGTAAAAATGGGTAAAGCCGGTATTTGATTTCGTGCTCATATACCGGCCCCGGTACTTATAAAAACTACATCTATTCACAAAAAACGTCAGCGCTGTTTCAGAAAGGCTTCCAGCCGGCTTGCGCCCAGTTCCAGTTTGTCCACCGAGCTGGCAAAGCACCAGCGTACATATCCCTCGCCTTCCGGCCCGAAGGCGCTGCCTGGCGCCAGGCCCAAGCCGGCTTCGCGCACCAGCCGTTTGCATAATTGCAAGGTGTCCGTCTGCCCTTCAATGCGGAAGAACAGATACATCGCGCCCTTGGGGTTGGGCGTGGCGATGCCCGGCATCGCATTCAGGCGCTGGTACAGGTAGTCGCGCGCGGTCTGGTAGCGGGCCAGCGTGTGCTGGATGATTTCATCGCCGCGTTCTATGGCCGTGATGCCGGCGCGCTGGATGAAGCCGGGTGCGCACGACGTGTTGTATTCGATCAGCTTGCCCAGATCAGCCATGATGCTCTCAGGTGCGACGATCCAGCCCAGCCGCCAGCCCGTCATCAGCCAGGCCTTGGAGAAGCTGTTGGCCGAGATCAGCAGGTCTTCCGGCACGCTCAGGTCCAGGAAGGAGGGCGCGCATTGTTCACCGTAGACCAGCCTTTCATACACGTCGTCTGCCAGAATCCAGATGCCGTGTTTGCGGCAATGGTCCAGCACGGCCTGCTGCTGTTCGCGCGGCATGACCCAGCCGGTAGGATTGTTCGGTGAGTTGATGAATACCGCCTTGGTGTCCGGCGTCAGCGCATCCAGCAACTGTTGCAGATCCAGCTCCCAGGTCTGGCCGAATTGCAGCGGCACCTTGGTCACCTCGGCGCCGAGGATCTTGGGGATTTCAACAAGGTTGGGCCAGATCGGCGTGACTGCCACCACACGGTCGCCGGGGCTCAGTATGGTTTGCGCAATCAGCATCAGTGCCGAGACGCCGGCAGACGTTACGGCGATCCGCTCCGGTCCTATGGGCTGGTGCAGTTTTGACAGATAGCTGGCGATGGTGGCGCGCAGCGCGGGGATGCCGTAGTTGTGCGTGTAAAAGGTGTCTCCTGCGTCCAGGCCTTCCTTGGCGGCATCGCGGATGAACTGGGGCGTGACTTCGTCCGGTTCGCCGAACCAGAATGGCAGCACGTTGTCCAGGCCTATGCCGGCATTGGCGACTTCGCGGATCTGGGAGGCGCCCAG
>JAYSKH010000199.1:0-2558 GCA_043726505.1 Undibacterium sp.
GCCAAGGGCCCACCATCTGGTCGCGCACCGACATCGCACCGACAGTACGGTCACCTATCGTGATCAGGAAAGATTTGTCGGCGACGGTAGGCAAGCTGAGGATGCGCTGTGACACGTCCAGCAAGTCCATGCCTGTCAGGTCTATCGCCGGGAATGTGGTGTTGACGTGGCTGACATCGCGGTGCATTTTGGGTGGTTTGCCCAGCAACACGTCCATCGGCATGTCCACTGGCGAATTGCCGTGTTCGGGGTCGATCACCTTCAGCTGGCGTTCCTCCGTCGCAGTACCAACCACGGCAAACAGGCAGCGCTCGCGCTCGCAGAAATACTGGAACAGCGGCAGGCTTTCAGGTGCGATGCCCAATACATAGCGCTCCTGGGATTCATTGCTCCAGATTTCTTTCGGCGCCATGCCGCTTTCTTCCAGCGGTACCTTGCGCAGATCAAAAATCGCACCGCGCTTGGCGTCATTGGTGATTTCAGGAAAAGCATTTGACAAGCCGCCCGCACCGACATCGTGGATGGACAGGATGGGGTTGGCATCGCCCATCTGCCAGCAAGCGTTAATCACTTCCTGCGCGCGCCTTTCCATCTCCGGATTGCCGCGCTGTACCGAATCGAAATCCAGGTCGGCAGTGTTGGTGCCAGTTGCCATTGAAGACGCGGCGCTGCCGCCCATGCCTATGCGCATGCCGGGCCCACCCAGCTGTACCAGCAGGCTGCCCACGGGCAGATCGTTTTTCTTTGTATGCTTGTCCGAAATATTGCCGATACCGCCGGCGATCATGATCGGCTTGTGATAGCCCATGACTTGGCCGCCGACGTTTTGCTCGTAAGTACGGAAATAGCCGCCCAGGTTGGGACGACCGAATTCGTTGTTAAACGCGGCGCCGCCCAATGGGCCTTCTATCATGATCTGCAGTGCCGACGCAATGCGGTCCGGTTTGCCGTACACGTCTTTGCTGGCATTGCCGGAGACAGTGTCGCTGGCATTTTCCCAAGGCTGCAGTGCATCCGGCAGCATCAGGTTGGAGACAGTAAAGCCCGACAAGCCGGCCTTGGGCTTGGCGCCGCGCCCGGTTGCGCCTTCATCACGGATTTCACCGCCGGCGCCGGTGGAGGCGCCAGGAAAAGGTGAAATCGCCGTCGGGTGGTTATGCGTCTCCACCTTCATCAGCGTATGCGTCAGCTCTTCCGATGACGCGTAGGTATTGCCCTGCTCTGCGCCGCGCGGATAAAAACGCTGCACGGTAGCGCCTTCCATGATGGAAGAGTTATCGCTATACGCAACGATTGTGCCTTTCGGCTGCAGCAGATGCGTGTTCTTGATCATCGCGAACAGCGACTTGTCCTGCTTTTCGCCGTCGATGGTCCAGTCAGCATTAAAAATCTTGTGGCGGCAGTGTTCGCTATTGGCCTGCGCGAACATCATCAGTTCTACGTCAGTAGGATTGCGTTTGGCCTGGATAAAAGCGTCCGCCAGGTAATCAATTTCGTCATCGGACAAGGCCAGGCCAAGGTCGCTGTTGGCGGCAACCAGCGCACCCTTGCCGCCGCCCAGTACATCAATGGACTCCAACGGCTTGGCTTCCAGTTCCTTGAACAGGCCGCTGACGGCGTCCCTGTCCTGCAGCACCATCTCGGTCATGCGGTCATGCAGGATAGACATGACCGCCTGCCGCGCTTCTTCGCTCAGCTTCTTGGCGCCGCCCAGCAGGCCCGTCTTCAGATGCACGGCATAGCTGACGCCGCGCTCTATGCGCTTGATATGCGACATGCCGCAGTTATGGGCGATATCGGTTGCCTTGCTCGCCCATGGCGAGATTGTGCCAAAACGGGGAATGACGACGAACGCTTCGCCGTCTTCGCTGCCGGCAAATGCATCACCATAGGTCAGCAGTGCATTCAGGCGGCCCTGGTCATCGGCGCTCAGCGCAGAGGCGCTATCGACAAAGTGAAGATAGCGTCCTGTGACGCCATTAATATTGGCGTCAACAGCTTGCAGTTTGGATAAAAGACCTTGGGTACGGAAGGCAGACAGGGCATTGGAGCCTGGCAATATCAACATGGCGAGAGAGAAAGTGATGCAAGGTGCTTGAAGCCGGGCAAAGCAACGCTGAAAAAAATCTAGGCCTGCAGCAAGCAACATCGCGGGTTGGATCAGAATCCGGGATTATACCGCGACGACGCCCCTAAGCTCCACCCGCCGTCAGGCGAAATACCCTTTGGCGGCCAAACTCGTCCTGAAAATCGCCTGCATTGGCGGTTTTTAACGAGCCTCAATCAGTGTAAATGTATTTTTGATATCAAATTCAGCCATTCACAGCGCCTTGCGGTAAACGAGAAAGCCGGATTTTTCAGCAACCTGGTCGTAAAGCCGCATCGCCTGCGTGTTTGTTTCGTGGGTCTGCCAATAGACGCGCGCAGCACCCGCTCTCCGTGCCTGCGCGGTCACATACGCAATGAGTGCCGCGCCAACGCCTTTGCCGCGCGCCTCTTCCGTTGTGAACAGATCCTGCAGATAACAGGTTGGATTGATGTATGTGGTGCTGCGGTGA
>JAYSKH010000200.1:0-42069 GCA_043726505.1 Undibacterium sp.
GCCACCTGCTGAACGTGCGTCCGGTCTACAAGCGTGTGGATACCTGCGCTGGCGAGTTCGCCACCAACACCGCCTACATGTATTCAACGTACGAGGAAGAGTGCGAATCTGCACCGACCGACAAGAAGAAGATCATGGTTCTCGGCGGCGGCCCCAACCGTATCGGCCAGGGTATCGAGTTTGACTATTGCTGCGTACATGCTGCTTTCGCAATGCGCGAAGACGGTTATGAAACCATCATGGTCAACTGTAATCCTGAAACCGTTTCTACCGATTACGATACATCGGACCGTCTGTATTTTGAACCGCTGACGCTGGAAGACGTGCTGGAAATCGTCGCGCTGGAAAAACCGGTAGGCGTTATCGTCCAGTACGGCGGCCAGACGCCGCTGAAACTGGCGCTGGACCTGGAAGCCAACGGCGTGCCTATCATCGGCACTTCGCCTGACATGATTGATGCTGCAGAAGACCGCGAGCGTTTTCAGAAGCTGCTGCAAGATCTGGGTCTGCGTCAGCCGCCTAACCGCACTGCGCGTACGGAACAGCAGGCGCTGGAACTGGCGCAAGAAATTGGCTACCCGCTGGTCGTGCGTCCATCCTATGTGTTGGGTGGTCGCGCGATGGAAATCGTGCATGAGCAGCGTGACCTGGAGCGCTACATGCGTGAAGCGGTCAAGGTGTCGCATGACTCTCCGGTCTTGCTGGACCGCTTCCTGAATGATGCAATTGAAGTCGACGTGGATTGTCTGTCTGACGGCCAGCGCACCTTCATCGGCGGCGTCATGGAACATATCGAACAGGCGGGCGTGCACTCCGGTGATTCCGCGTGCTCGTTGCCACCTTACTCGTTGTCACAGGAAACCATCGCCGAACTGAAGCGCCAGACTTCACTGATGGCCAAGGGCCTGAACGTGATCGGCTTGATGAACGTGCAGTTTGCGATTCAGCAGCAAGACGGCAAGGACGTTGTCTTTGTGCTGGAAGTGAACCCGCGCGCATCGCGTACCGTGCCTTACGTATCCAAGGCAACCGGCTTGCAGCTGGCCAAGATCGCAGCGCGCTGCATGGCGGGCCAATCTCTGGATTCGCAAGGCATTGGGGATGAAGTGGTGCCTGAGTACTACAGCGTCAAGGAAGCGGTGTTCCCGTTCGTTAAATTCCCTGGCGTCGATACTATTCTCGGACCTGAGATGAAATCCACCGGTGAAGTGATGGGCGTGGGCAAGACCTTCGGTGAGGCCTTTGTTAAATCGCAACTGGGCGCCAGCGTCAAGCTGCCGCAATCCGGCAAGGTGTTCCTGAGCATCAAGGGTAGCGACAAACCGCGCGCCGTCAAGGTGGCCAGGGATCTGGTCAAGCTGGGCTTCTCGGTGGTGGCAACACGCGGCACCGCGGCAGCGATTGCAGCAGAGGGCATTCCTGTTTCCGTCGTCAACAAGGTGGTGGAAGGCAGGCCGCATATTGTCGACATGATCAAAAACCATGAAATTGCACTGGTGATCAACACCGTGGAAGAAAAACGCAATGCGATCGTCGATTCGCGCGCGATCCGTGTTTCTTCGCTGGCAGCCCGTGTAACGACCTATACCACCATCGCCGGCGCGGAAGCGGCAGTGGAGGGGATGCGCCATCTGGACGAGTTACACGTCTATGATTTACAAGGACTGCATAAAACCTTACACTAACTGGTATAGTATGGTGTGAGCAGTAGAGCAACAGTGGAGCAATGCTCCAAGCAAGATTTTCGGATGTTGCTTTGATGCTTGCGCGGCTCTCGCCATACAGATAGACGTTACAGGTTTTAATTTATACAGAGGTCACTGGCAACATCAGTTTTGCTGATGTCTAAAGTGGCCTCTGTATTTTTACTTTATAAGTGTTAATAATTGATATGAGTACAGTACCTCTCACCAAATTCGGCGCAGAATTGCTTAAGCAGGAATTGCATCAACTGAAGACCAAGGAGCGTCCTTGGGTCATCAATGCAATCTCCGAAGCGCGCGCGCAAGGCGACTTGTCTGAAAATGCAGAGTACGATGCCGCCAAGGAACGCCAGAGTTTCATTGAAGGCCGTATCGCGGAGCTGGAGGGCAAGCTGAGCGCCGCCCAGATCATCGACCCGACCGAGCTGGATGCGGAAGGCCGTGTGGTGTTTGGTTCCACCGTACATCTGGAAGATCTGGAAAACGCGCAAAAAGTGACCTACCAGATCGTTGGCGAAGATGAAGCCGATATCAAGGAAAAGAAAGTATCCATCACATCGCCTATCGCCCGCGCATTGATCGGCAAATATGCCGGCGACGTGGTTGGCGTGCAAGCGCCTTCCGGCGTGCGCGAGTACGAAGTGCTGGACGTTTTGTATATCTAAAGGATTACAAGGCGGGAACCGATGGGTTGCCCGCTATTTGCACGTCGTTGCGCAGCGCGCTGGCGAATTAAGCAAAATCAGTCATTACGTCAGCCGATTGCGCGCATAATCACACCATATTGAAGTGCTTATGGCAGACAGGGTGGAGTGCCGGCAGGCACGAGCGCTGCCGCAAACACCCGGATGCTGTTGGCACAGGCTGGCCTGAACCAGGCTCGGGAGCCCGGAAACTATTAGGCGTTGCCGAGAGCAGATTTCTTTGTGCTGGACTGACGCGGTTTGGCGCGTTTGATGTTGCCACCTTGCGTTACCCGTTCATTGCCCTTGACCATTACTTTGGATACGGTAGGCTTCTTGGTGCCGCTGGGGCTGGGCTTGACGATAGTGACTTCCCGCAAACCGCCGGCTTTGCCTTTTCTTAATACCTTGGTGGTATTTTCTTCCTGCTTGGGACGGTAGAGAACCAGCAATTTGCCGATATGCTGGATAGGCGCTGCATCCAGCGTGCTGCAGATATTGTCATACATGGCGATGCGCGCTTCGCGGTCGTCGCCGAACACACGAACCTTGATCAGGCCGTGGGATTTAAGGCCGGCATCAATCTCTTTCATGACAGCAGGAGACAAGCCGGCTTCGCCTATCAGTACAATTGGCTTCAGGGCGTGAGCTGCGGAACGCAATTCGCTACGTTCAGCGGGCGTTAGTTTTAACATGTAAATTCCTTTAAAAGCAGTATTTTACGCGAATGGCAAAGAATAAATTCAATCAAAATTGGGTTCACGACCATATTAACGATCCTTATGTGAAACTTGCACAGAAGGAAGGTTATCGTGCCCGGGCTGTATACAAGCTCAAGGAGATTGATGAAAGTGAAAAACTGATCAAACCCGGCCAGATTATTGTTGATCTTGGTGCAACTCCCGGTAGCTGGTCACAGTATGTGAGAAATAAGCTGGCCGGTAAAGACGGCGGCGGCATCATGGGCGAAATTTTTGCGCTGGACCTGCTGCCGATGGATCCGATTGCTGATGTGCAGTTCATCCAGGGCGATTTCCGCGAGGACGAAGTGCTGAACCAGCTGGAAGCGCAGCTGAAAGGCCGCAAGGTAGACCTTGTATTGTCCGACATGGCGCCCAACCTGTCAGGCATACCCACGGCGGATGCCGCCAGGGTCGAATACATCATTGAACTGGCAGTCTCTTTTGCGAACGCGCATCTGAAGCCTTCCGGCGCTTTGCTGGTGAAATGTTTCCATGGACCCAGCTACAACTCTATTGTCGACATGTTCAAGAACGAGTTTAAAACAGTGGCAAACAAGAAACCCAAGGCCAGCAAGGACAAGTCATCCGAGATCTTTTTGTTAGGAAAAGGCCTTAAAAACCCCGGCTAGCCCTTTCTTCCCTTGATAAAAGGCGAAACTGCCCTATATGCCGTCTAGCAAGCCTAAGTTAATGGGGGTAGAATTAATGTTTGAGTGTGTGATGGCGTATGTTACGTCCAAGGAGTTCTCGTGAATAATATGTTTTCTAAAGCCGCCATCTGGGTTGTCATCGCCTTGGTGCTTTTCACCGTATTCAAGCAGTTTGACGGCAAAGGCATCGCTTCCGGCGCACAGCCGATGGCATATTCCGATTTCCTGGATGAGGTAAGGTCCAAGCACATCAAGGATGCCACGATTGATGAAGCCAGCCGCTCCATCGTCGCCACGACGGTAGATGGCAAGAAAATCAAGTCCCAGGTGACGGTGCTGGACAAGGGCCTGGTAGGCGACCTCGTCAACAACGGCATCAAGTTTGACGTCAAGCAGCCGGAAGAACAATCCTTCCTGTCCCAGGTATTCATCTCCTGGTTCCCTATGTTGTTGCTGATCGGTGTGTGGGTATTCTTCATGCGCCAGATGCAGGGCGGCGGCAAGGGTGGGGCTTTCTCGTTCGGCAAATCCAAGGCCCGTATGCTGGATGATGCCAACAACACGGTCACTTTTGCCGACGTTGCAGGCTGCGATGAAGCCAAAGAAGAAGTGACTGAGATCGTTGATTTCCTGCGTGATCCAACTAAATTCCAGAAACTCGGCGGCCGCATTCCTCGCGGCGTGCTGATGGTAGGCCCTCCAGGTACGGGTAAAACATTGCTGGCACGCGCTATCGCTGGCGAAGCCAAAGTACCTTTCTTCACGATTTCCGGTTCCGATTTTGTGGAAATGTTTGTCGGTGTGGGCGCATCCCGTGTGCGTGACATGTTTGAAAACGCCAAGAAGCATTCCCCTTGCATTATCTTCATCGATGAAATCGATGCGGTAGGCCGCCATCGCGGCGCCGGCATGGGTGGTGGTAACGACGAACGTGAACAGACATTGAACCAGATGCTGGTCGAGATGGACGGCTTTGAAGCGAACTCCGGCGTCATCGTCATCGCTGCAACCAACCGTGCCGACGTACTGGACAAAGCGCTGCTGCGCCCAGGCCGTTTCGACCGTCAGGTCACAGTTGGCCTGCCGGACATCCGCGGCCGCGAACAGATCCTGAATGTGCATATGCGCAAGGTGCCTATCGCTCCTGACGTCCGTGCAGACATCCTGGCCCGCGGTACGCCTGGTTTCTCCGGTGCTGACCTGGCAAACCTGGTCAATGAATCTGCACTGTTTGCCGCACGCCGTAGCAAGCGTCTGGTGGAAATGCAGGATTTTGAAGATGCCAAAGACAAGATCTACATGGGCCCTGAGCGTAAATCGATGGTCATGCGTGAAGATGAACGCAGGAACACCGCTTACCATGAGTCCGGCCACGCAGTGGTTGCCAAGCTGTTGCCGAAGGCAGATCCTGTGCACAAAGTAACGATCATGCCGCGCGGTTTTGCACTGGGCCTGACATGGCAGCTGCCTGAGCATGACCAGATCAGCGGCTACAAGGACAAGATGCTGGAAGAAATTTCCATCCTGTTTGGCGGCCGTATCGCAGAAGAGATTTTTGTCGGCCAGATGTCTACCGGCGCATCGAATGACTTTTCTCGTGCGACCAAACTGGCGCGTTCGATGGTGACACGCTTCGGCATGTCGGACACGATGGGCGTAATGGTTTATGAAGACAGCCAGCAGGAAGGCTACTTCGGCATGGCATCTAAAACCATTTCGGAAGCCACGCAGCAAAAAGTCGATGCTGAAATCCGTGTGATCCTGGATGCGCAATATGCATTGTCCCGCAAGCTGCTGGAAGAAAACCGCGACAAGGTCGAAGCAATGACCAAGGCACTGATGGACTGGGAAACGATCGATGCCGACCAGATCGACGACATCATGAACGGCCTGGAACCACGTCCGCCAAAACTGGGTACGACGATCCGCAAGCACCCAACGGACACGACATCTGGCGGTGTATCGCCAAATGCGCCAGCGCCAGCGGTATAAATCATATAAATCGGCAGGCTCCATGCTGCTGACGCAAATAGGGTGAGGAGTAATCCTCGCCCTTATTTTTTGTCCATTGCTCCCTTTGCCCTGAGTCCAGATATACCTGATGTCGATGAACAGCTATTTTCAATGCGGCAGATACCGCTTTGCCATGCAGGGCAAGCAGTTCCGCCCGCTGGTGATGGGGGTGCTCAACGTGACCCCCGATTCTTTTTCCGATGGCGGCCAGTATGCTGCGCTGGACAGCGCCATTACGCATGCTGAGCAGATGATAGAAGATGGTGTCGACATCATCGACATCGGCGGTGAATCCAGCCGTCCCGGCGCGCCCGTGTTGCCGCTGGAAGAAGAACTGCGCCGTGTGATGCCCATCATCTATGCGCTGCGCGATTGCGGTAAGCCGCTGTCCATCGATACCTACAAGCCGGAAGTGATGCAGGAAGCGATCCTCGCCGGCGTGGACCTGGTCAACGACATCAACGGCTTCCGTGACCCGCGCGCTGTGCAGCTTGCAGCCAACAGCGATGTTGCTTTGTGCGTCATGCACATGCAAAATACGCCATCCGACATGCAATTAAATCCGGAATACGGCGACGTGAATGAAGAGGTCATGGACTTCCTGCGGCAAAGGGTGGATGCGCTGACGGCTGCTGGCATAGAGCGCGACAGGATCAGCATTGACCCCGGCTTCGGCTTTGGCAAGACGCTGCAGCATAATGTGGATATGCTCAAGAACATCAGCAACTTCCAGCAGCAGTTGCAACTGCCGTTACTGGCAGGCCTGTCACGCAAGTCCATGATAGGCGCGATCACCGGCAAGCCGGTGGAACGCAGAATGGCAGGTAGCCTAGGCGCAGCGTTGGCTGCGGTTGCGCAGGGTGCCAAGATCGTGCGCGTGCATGACGTGGCCGAAACGGTGGATGCGCTGAAGGTGTGGCAGGCCATGGCCGTTTAAGAAGCTGGCAGGCGGTAAAAAACAAAAGAAGCCCGGCAAATAGCCGGCAGAGTGAATCAGTACAACAAAAAATAACGTGGGACGGGAAAAGAAAATGACAAGAAAATATTTTGGCACCGATGGCATACGCGGCAAAGTAGGCGCATCCCCGATTACTCCCGATTTTGTCATGCGCCTAGGCTACGCGGCCGGCAAGGTGCTGGCGCAGGCCGATGCTGCCGGCGGCAAACCTGCGGTACTGATCGGCAAGGACACCCGCATCTCCGGCTATATGCTGGAAGCCGCGCTGGAGGCAGGTTTTGCCGCCGCCGGCGTGGACGTGATGCTGGCCGGCCCATTACCCACGCCGGCCATCGCCTACCTGACCAGAGCCCTGCGCCTGTCGGCTGGCGTGGTGATCTCGGCTTCGCACAACCCGTATTACGATAACGGCATCAAGTTCTTCTCCGCGCTCGGCAACAAGCTGCCGGACGACGTAGAGCTGGCGATTGAAGCCGAGCTGGAAAAAGAAATGTCCTGCGTATCGTCGGAAAGCCTGGGCAAGGCCCGCCGCCTGGAAGATGCACGCGGACGCTACATCGAATTCTGCAAGAGTACCTACCCGAACGAGCTGGACCTGCGCGGCCTGAAGATTGTCGTCGATTGCGCGCACGGCGCCGCCTACCAGATCGCGCCGCACGTGTTCCATGAACTAGGCGCAGAAGTCATTGCTATCGGTAACCAGCCCAACGGCCTCAATATCAACGATGGCTTTGGCGCTACTTCGCCGGATGCGCTGTCTTTGGCCGTACGCGCCAACCATGCTGACATAGGTATTGCGCTGGATGGCGATGCGGACCGCCTGGTGATGGTAGATGCCGCCGGCAAGATCTACAACGGCGACCAGTTGCTGTACCTGATGGTGATGGACCGCATGGCTATCGGCCAAGTGCAAGGCGCGGTAGGCACGCTGATGACCAATATGGCGGTGGAGCTGGCATTCAAGAAAATGGGCGTCGGCTTCTCGCGCGCCAAGGTCGGCGACCGTTACGTGCTGGAACAGATGCAGGAAAAAGGCTGGCTGCTGGGCGGTGAGGGCTCCGGCCATCTGCTATGCCTGGACAAGCACACCACCGGCGACGGTATCGTGTCTGCACTACAAGTGTTGTCCGCACTGCGGCGCAACAACAAGACGCTGGAGCAATGTTTTGATGATCTGACATTGTTCCCGCAGGTGCTGATCAACGTGCGCGTGACGCCGGGTTTTGACTGGCAAAAAAATGCCGCCGCCGTGCAAGAAAAGGCCGCAGTGGAAAAAGAGCTGGGCGACAAGGGCAGGGTGCTGATACGTGCATCCGGCACCGAGCCGCTGATTCGTGTGATGGTGGAAGCCGAAGATGAAGATGTCGCCAACAAAATGGCGCGCCGCCTGGCAGACCACATCACGCCGTAAATAAGCCGCAGGCTTAGCAAAGCAAGGGCCCCGGGATTTGCCTCAAGGCATGATCAAGGTTGAATCTGGGGCCGATAAGAGGTACTATTCAGCCTTCTGTTTTTCCGCGTCATATAATGATTGTCGTATGACGCCGGACACTCTCACGACCTGTCCATAGCTCAGTTGGATAGAGCACGAGCCTTCTAAGCTCGGGGTCGCAGGTTCGATTCCTGCTGGGCAGGCCAATACATGCTGAGATTAGATCTCGCTCCTTTCATGCGCGACAAGCGCCCTGAACGTACATAGGCCTATGAAAAATCGTTTTGCGCATTGCATTTTCTGCGACAGCATCATCCAGGAAGAAGGCAACAAATTTTCTTTCATCGGCGTATACGGCCCCGATCTTGTTATGGATCAGATGCCGAGCTCGATCCCAAGATTGTGTGTAGTGCCGACCTTCAATGCAGGTATTGATGATCCGGTAAAAAGCTTGAAGGTCGTTATCCGCCTCGGCGATGAAGTACTGCAGGAAGTAGAAACGCCAGCAGCTTATCTGGAGGGCACGCGCCAGGTATTTGTTGACGCTGCCGGCGATAAACCGGAAGGCATTAATGCCTTTTATAAAATTCAGGCATCCGTTACGCCATTGAACTTTAGCAAAGCCTCTGTACTTGAAGTGGCTGTAATTGCCGACGGTCAGGAATATATTGCAGGACGGCTGCAGATTAAAACGGCGACGTAACAAGGGGAAGTCCCTGCGTTCTGTGATGAACCCGCTTCGGCGGGTTTTTTTATGTGCGTTGCCAGATGCCGGTTTCCGCTTGTATCCGGCATGATAATATTTTCTTTTCTATATCTTGGGGGGCAAACGCGATGTTCGGTAAGTTGTTTAAGAAAAAAGACGACAATCTGCCACCCCAGGCCGATGATTTCGGAAAAGTCTGGCTCATGGAGCTTGAAGCCAGGTTTGGACAAGTCAATTTCATCAAGGAAATCCAGTCGGACGGCAAGCCGAAGATTTATATATTCTATTTTGAAGGTCTTCCCGAGGATGGTTTTCTTACCGCCGTAACCTGTGGCCTATCTGACGCTAAGCACACAGACTGGAAGTATGGCGCGCCGGAATTGATCGTGACAATGGAAAGCCAAAGTCAAAGCTGGGGTATGGCGGCTGGATATTTTGCCTCTTCGTTTTTTGCAGAGAAAAGATTCTCATACGGGGATATGTTTAAACTAGACCATCCGATTTCAGATGAAGGCGACATGAATGCTTATTTGTTGTTTGCGCCGTCTTTCCTGGATCAGGAACAAGCGAGATTTGAACTGCCGGATCGTATCATCAACCTTGTTGGCGTCTATCCGGTGTATGACGACGAAATTGCGATCTACGATAAGATCGGTTTGAAAGAATTCTGGCATGCCGAGGGTTTCGAAATGTATAACCCGAATCGCGCGCGGGTCAAGCCGGCTTGAGTTCTGGCTGGCGTTGCCTGCCGTTCTCTCTGCATGGATATCCGCAAAATTTTGGATGCCTCGTTAAAGCAGTTCCCGCCTTGCGCGATCTCTGTTAAATTGTTGCGCTTCGATTACCTTCCATCACGCAAACAATATGAATATTCATCTGATGCCGCTCGTCTCGCTGGCTGCGGGCATTCTTATCCTGGTCATGCCCAAGCTGCTGAACTACATCATTGCCTTCTATCTGATTGCGGTAGGGGTGATAGGCTTGTTTGGCACCGGCCATATCCACTTTTCCTGAATTTTTGAAATCACGGCAGGCTTTTTTCAACAAGGGCTACGCAGGATCGTTGAGAAAAGAATCTGCCTGAAGTTGTCTACCGGTTCTGCGTTGTCTTGGGCCTTGGCCATCAGGATGGCGCCTTGCAGTGACGACAGGATAAAGCCGGCGGTCTTGTCGCAATCAAAATCCTGCGGCAGTTCACCGGCTTTGACAGCCGCCGTCAGGCAATAACGGATAGCGTCTTGCACTTGCGTATATATCTCCGTCAGGCGGCGGCGCATCGGCTCGCTTTGGTCGCTGGCTTCCGCAGTAAAATTTCCAAATAAGCAGCCGTTGCGCATGCCATCCCGTATCAGGTGCGCCTTGTTGACGGCGATGTAGTCGCCCAGCCTTTGCAGCGGCGGCAATTCATCATTCAGCAGCGTGGCGTGCAGCACGTCCAGCGTGTTGCTGAAGTTGAGATCCAGCACCTCTAGCCCGAAGGCTTCTTTCGATCCGAAATGATTGGTGAACGAGCCTTGCGAAACGCCTGCCGCCTGCATGATGTCGCGTACGCTGGCCCCATGAAAGCCGCGTTCGTGCATGACACGCAGGCCTTCCTGGAGGATTTTGTCGCGGGTGGACAGCTTTTTCATGGCCGGTTTTCTGTCGCCTGGTGCTGTGCTGTCAGACTGAATACGGCAAACTGCGGCTCGTCGCTGAGCCACTGGCGTATTACTGTCCAGCCGGCTTGCGCGGCCAGGCCGGCAAATGACTGTGCCGTGAATTTGTGCGAGTTCTCGGTGTGCAGGCTTTCTCCGGCCATGAACGCAAAAGTGTGTCCTGCGGCGTTGACAAGCTGGTCCGTGCGGCTGACCAGATGCATTTCCATGCGCTTGTGTTCATCGTTCCACACGGCGCGGTGGTCAAATGATTCCAGGTCAAAATTGCCGCCCAGTTCGCGGTTGATGCGCACCAGCAGGTTCTTGTTGAAACGCGCCGTGACACCCTGTGCATCGTCATACGCCGCCACCAGCGTAGCTTCATCCTTGACCATGTCTGCGCCAATGACGAGGCTGGCGCCATCGCCCATCAACGTGCGCACGGAACGCAGGAACTGCACTGCCTGCTCATGCGTAAAATTACCTATCGTGGAGCCGGGGAAGAAACCGACTTTGGGGCGGTCTTCCGTCACCGGCGGCAGCGCCAGCTGCGTAGTGAAATCGCCTGCCAGCGGTATCACCGGCAGCGCCGGATAATGCTGTGCCAGCCTTGCTGCCGCTTTTTGCAATGCGTCTTCGCTGATGTCTATCGGCACGTAAGCCGACAGCTGCGGCGCTGCGTCGAGAATCAGCCTGGTCTTGTCGCTCGCGCCGCTGCCAAACTCCACCAGCACTGCGCCGGCTGGGATGTCTGCCGCGATTTCGGCGGCGATCTTTTGCAGCAATGCGGTTTCCGTGCGGGTGGGGTAGTACTCTGGCGTTACGCAGATTTCTTCAAACAGATCGGAGCCGGCCGCGTCGTAAAAATACTTGGGGGACAAGCTTTTTTTCTTTGCCGATAAGCCCGCGATGACGTCAGTGGCGAAACCGGGATCCATGTTGGCAGGACCGTCCGCTTGCCGCACATCCCGCGCCAGCCGCACGCCGGAAAACATCCAGCGCTGACCAGGGCGGTAGAAGTTGCGATAGGTCGGCCGTGTATGGCCAGCCGGCGTTACGCTGGCGCCACCGCGCAGCACCATCTGGTTGACCATGAATTTACCGTTGTACTCGCCAACGGCGCTTGCAGCAGGTTTGAAACCTGGATAAGCGCTGTACGCACTTTGCGTCCATTGCCATGCGGCGTCTTGCTGCTGTTGCAGCAAGCCTGTGACGGCGGCATGTTCCCATTCTGCTTCGGTCGGCAGGCGTGCATCTGCCCATGTCGCAAAAGCCGCTGCTTCGTAATAGCTGACGTGGGTCACGGGAGCATCCAGTACCAGTGCTTCCTTTCCGCGCAGGCTCATGCTGCTCCAGCCATCGGTTTCCTGCTGCCAGTAAAGCGGCGCCTGCCAGCCTTCTGCCTGTGCCAGCGTCCAGCCGTCGGATAGCCACAATTCATGGCGTGTATAACCGCCGTCGGCAATAAATTCCAGCCATTCTCCATTTGTTACGAGCCGGTCGCTGATTTCAAATGGGTGCAGCCAGCTGGTGTGGAGCGGGCCTTCATTGTCAAACGCGAAGCCTTGTAGGCTTGCTCCAACATCCGTAGCCCCGCCGTCAAACGGCAGGTAGCGGCCACGACGGCCCGCTGGTGGCATGGGCCAGCCCGCATCGTAGACCGGCTTTACTGGCGACAAGCTGAACAGATGCAGCACATCCATCAGCATCAGCTCCTGGTGCTGCTCTTCATGGGCGATACCCAGTTCTACCAGCGCAGCCGTCGCCGCGGGCAGATGGGATTGCAGCAGCGTGTGCATGTGCTGCGTGACATGGTGGCGGTAGTCCAGGATGTCTTTCAATGCAGGGCGCGTCATCATGCCCCTGCCGCCTCGCGCCTGGCGCGGGCCCACGGCTTCGTAATAGGAATTGAACAGATAGCTGAAGGCGGCATCGTAAGGGCGGTAGTCGGGCACCTGCACTGCCAGTAAAAAAGTCTCGAAGAACCAGCTGGTGTGTGCCAGATGCCACTTGGCCGGGCTGGCATCGGGCATCGATTGCACCACCATGTCTTCAGCACTTTAGGGTGCTGCCAGCGTCTCGGTCTGTTCGCGCACCTGCAGGAATCGGTGTAGCAGCACGGTACAGGCGGACGCTGGCGATGTCTCGGGCGCAAGTGCCAGTGTTGCAGGTGCTGTTGCACTGGCCGGGCGGTTTTTGCTATGCATGTTTTCTTTATTCTTGGCGTTGCTGATATTCATGGGTGATCCTGCAGGCAGATGTAGGGATATCATTTATAAAAATACGGACGTACATATTCTTGGCGAATACCATTTCGCTGTCAAGTGAATTTGCTTATAAATTTATGTGCGAGATGAATAGTCGAACGACAATGAAAAAACTATCGCGTTAGACGTAAAAAAACAAAAAAGGCGCACAGGCGCCTGGAGGAGGGGGACGGGTGGAAAAGAAGCGGGCAGGCACGGCAGGACCCAGCAAGCCCTGCCGCAGAAAGCTCAGGCAGCGGCAAGCCGGCTTGACGAGGCGATGCGCCTGCCTATGGCAAGGCTCAGCAGCAGGGCACCCACATCACATATCGCGCCGACGAATCCCAGATCGGCAACCGCGCCGTAAGTCAGCGTCAGCGAGCCCAGCCCAGCACCCAGCGAAAATCCCAGATACATGAACGAAGCGTTTAACGACAGCACGACAGGCGCTGACTTGACGCCCGCAATGCCAACCAGGCCAGCCTGCTGGCCAGGATAAAATGCCCAGTGCGCAATACCCCAGGCAACGACCGCAATCACGATAGGCACAATGGCAATTGACGGCGGCAGCAAATGCGCGCTGGCGGACAGTGTGACAAAGGCTGCGACCAGTACGCCAAAGCTGGGAAGGATGACGGCGCGCGGGCCGCGTTTGTCAACGACTTTGGCGCTGATGCTGAGACCGATTGCCGCCGCCACGCCCCAGCTGAACAGGATGAAACCGATCTGCGCGCCATGCAGTAGTGTGGCTTTGGAAATGAATAGCGCGAGATAGGTGTAGATGGTATAGCTGCCCATTGCCCATAGCGTCGTCACCAGCAGCGTCAGCAGGATCACCGGCTGGCCGGCGGTCTTGATGCGCTCTTTCAGCGTCGCTGTAGACAGACCACTGCCTATGCCGCGTGGCAATCCCGCCAGCAGGCCAAGCGTGGCGATAATGGATAGCAGCGCTACGCCTGCAAAGGTGATGCGCCATCCGAGCCGGTCGCCTATCAGTGCGCCCAGCGGCACGCCGAAAGCGACCGATACCGACAATCCGCCGTTGACGATTGCGATGGCTGTGCCGCGCCGTTCGGGCGCTACCACCGCGCTGGCCAGCGCATTGGCGCCTGGCACATACAGGCCGGCGGCAAAGGCCAGCAGGATGCGCGCACCCATCAGCGACCAGTAGCCTTGCGCCGCCCAGGCGACGATATTGGCCAGCGCAAATGCCGCCATCGCCGCTATCAGCAAGGTGCGGCGGTTGAAGTTGCCCGTCAGCGCCGTCAACACAGGCGAACTCAGCGCATAGGCAAAGGCAAATACAGTCACCAGCTGGCCTGCGGTGGCCACGCTGACAGAAAGGTCGGCAGCCATGCCCGGCAGCAGGCCGGCGATCATGAAGCTTTCCGTGCCGACGGCAAAGGCGCCCAGGGCCAGCCAGTACAGCGGCACGTTGCCGGTAATAACAGGTGAGACGGAAGAAGTTTGCGTGTTCATGGAGATTTCCGATAAATGGCGAGTTTGCCCTGAATGGCCGGACTATGCACGTACTATACGGCCGCTCCGGCTTGAGATAAATGTGCTACATTTCCAAACATATGGGACATCCGTGTCCGCTATTGTCGATAAAAACAGCGGCAAAAACGGCAGTAAAAACAGGAGCGGCAATGGATAATCTGGGCGCACTGAACGTGTTTGTCCGCGCTGCGGAAGCGCGCAGCTTTACGGAGGCAGGGCGGCAACTGGGCGTCTCTTCGTCTGCGGTAGGCAAGGCCATTGCTCGGCTGGAAGAACGGCTTGGCGTGCGCCTGTTCCATCGCAGCACCCGCAGCATCACGCTGACCCATGAAGGGGCCGTGTTCCTGGAAAGCTGCCGCCGCATCTTTTCGGAAATCGAGGTCGCGGAAATGGAGCTGGCGCAGATCAAGCGCGCGCCCAGCGGCCGCTTGCGCGTGAGCTTGCCGCTGGTCGGCATACTGCTGATGCCGGTCATGGGGCGTTTCATGGCGGCCTATCCCGATATTGAACTGGACCTGGATTTTACAGACCGCATGGTCAACGTTATTGATGACGGTTTTGATGTCGTCGTGCGCACCGGCGAAGTCAGCGATTCGCGCCTGATCGCTCATATCCTCGGCACCTTCTCGCTGCGGCTGATAGGCTCGCGCGACTACTTTGCCCGCGCAGGCATTCCCAAAGCGCCGGCGGACCTGAAGACGCATGCGTGCCTGCACCACAAATTTCCGTCCACCGGCAAGTTGGAACGCTGGCCGTTGAGG
Source organism: Undibacterium sp. (assembly GCA_043726505.1). Lineage (GTDB taxonomy): Bacteria > Pseudomonadota > Gammaproteobacteria > Burkholderiales > Burkholderiaceae_D > Undibacterium. Next base: position 15,033 of record JAYSKH010000200.1, read on the forward strand.
CCGGACGCGGACGGCAACGATGTGGAGCTGCCGACGACGATGGTTGCCAGTACGTTGGAGCCGCTGATTCATCTGGCGGAGCAGGGGCTGGGTATCATCTGCGTGCCGGATTTCTTCGTGCGCGAACAGCTTGCAGACGGCTCGCTGGTCAGCGTTCTGGAAAATTATATTGAGCATACCGGCTGGTTCCGCGCAGTGTGGCCGTCCAGCCGCTACCTGTCGCCCAAGGTCAGGGTGTTTGTTGATTTTCTGGTCGAGCACGTGTTTCCCAAGGATGCGGCTCTATAGCAAAAGAGCGCTGCACTTGCAGGACGTCTTTTGCCCGCGCCATGGGCGAGCGTGCAACAATCAATGTGAGAAGTGGTCGCTACTTGAAAGAAGGGCGGTGGAATATCTGCGAGAACAGCACACGCTTGAAACGGTCTACCGGCTCTGCATCGCGGTGTCCCTTGGCCAGCAGATTTGCACCTTGCAGCGACGATACGATAAAGCCTGCAATTTCTTCGCAGTCAAAATTGGCCGGCAGTTCTCCGGCCTTTACTGCCGCCTGCAGGCAGTAGGCGAGCGCGCTTCTTACTTCTGCAAAGATGGTGATCAGGCGCTGACGTATAGGTTCACTATGGTCGCTTGCTTCTGCGGTGAAATTGCCATACAGGCAGCCGTTACGCATATTGTCCTGGTTCAGGTGGGCCTTGTTCCTGTCCATATAGTCGCTAAGGCGCTGCAGGGGAGGGAGTTCATCGTTGAGCAGGGTTTCGCTCATCACTTGCTGGCTATTGGAAAAATACAGGTCAATGATTTCCAGCCCAAAAGATTCTTTGGAGCCGAAATGATTGGTAAAAGAACCTTGGGGAACCCCCGCTGCCTGCACGATATCGCGCACGCTAGCGCCGCCGAAGCCGTGCTGATGCACAACACGCAGTCCTTCGGTCAGTATCTTCTCTCTGTGGGATGGTTTGGCCATACCCAATAATATGATCATCCATATTGGTTTGTCAAGGTCGCCTCCGAGAGGAAATAGACTTTAGCTATTTTTCAACTCCATTTGACGCAGATCGCCGAAGATAGGTTTTCTTTTAAAAAAACCTGCTACCGGCATTGACTGCGACCTGGGCCATTTTGTAGATGAACGCGCTTGACTTCAAATTCGCAATCAAATTAATATGTACATACGTATTTTATTTGGAAAATGGAATGCAGATAAAATTTACGTATCAAACATACGCATCAAGCGCATTGCAGGTGAGCCGCCTTGTTTATCGGTTTTTCTGCCTGACCCTGTACCATCAATAAGGAATGCCCATCATGGTAACGAAAACAGTAAAAATCCCCGGACCCGATCATCCGATTACGATTACTCCGAATCCGGCACGGATCACAGTAACGCTTGGTGGCCGCGTGGTTGCGGATACCCGGGCAGCGTTGAGCCTGCAGGAGGCAGCTTATCCGGCGGTGCAGTACATTCCGCGCAAGGATGTCGACATGTCTTTGCTGGAGAGAGCCGAGCATGCCACATATTGCCCTTATAAAGGGGACTGCTCTTATTACAGCATCCCATCGGGCGGTGACCGTTCCGTCAATGCTGTGTGGACCTACGAAGCGCCGTATGACGCGGTGGCAGTCATCAAGGATTACGTGGCCTTTTATCCTGACCGTGTTGATTCCATTACCGAACAGCCGGCTTGACCGCGACATGCAGCGTCGGCTTGCAGCGCGCCAGCGCAGCAAGCCGGGTCATTCTGTAAAGACCCTACTTATTTTTCGGACCAGAAAATCAATGCCCCGCTAGCCGGCCGCAGCGAACTGCGGCAACTGCTGTTATGTAGAGTTTACGCTGAACTACTTGAATGCCATCTGTTGACGAGCAATGGCGAAGAAGCTTTTGCTGTCTCGCCGTGCGAGGAAGATCTTGTGAATGAATACCTGAAACGGGCGACGCACTCCCTTTTGCGGCAGTAGGTAAGCGCAAGCTAAGGGAAAACCGGCTCGATCGCGCAGACCTGGCTGCGCGATCTCCTGACAGCGAAACTCAAGCCCGGCTTTTTCCTTCTTTATCCAGCGCGTCGAACTCCTCGTCTGACAGCACGATATCGGCTGCCGCCATGTTCTCTTCCAGATGCTTCACTTTGGATGTACCTGGGATAGGCAGCACTACCGGGCTGCGTTTGAGCAGCCATGCCAGCGCGATTTGCCCCGGTGTTGCCTTGTGGCGTTTGGCAATGGTATCGAACAGCGAACCCGGCTGAGTCAGGTCGCCGGCAGCCAGCGGGTACCATGGAATGAAGCCTATGCCGTGTTCAGTGCAATAGTCGAGCACGTCTTCGCTGCTGCGGTCCACCAGGTTGTAACGATTCTGCACCGTAGCCACTTTAAAGTATTTCGACGCGGCCTTGATTTCTTCCACCGACACTTCGCTTAAGCCGGCATGGCGGGCAACGCCCGAGGCCAGCAACTGCTTGACGGCGCCGAACTGCTCTTCATGTGAAACCTTGGGGTCGATGCGGTGCAACTGCCATAAATCTATCTGCTTGACGCCGAGGCGATGGCAACTGGCGTGCGCCTGCTGGATCAGGTATTCGGCGCGGCCCAGCGGCGTCCACTGGTCGGGGCCGGTGCGGGCCAGCCCAGCCTTGGTCGCAACGATCATCTTTCCACCATACGGCGCCAGCGCTTCGCGTATCAGTTCTTCGGAAATATTGGGGCCGTAAGAGTCTGCGGTATCGATAAAATTCACGCCGAGTTCCGGCAGACGTTTCAGCGTGCGGATCGATTCGGCATGGTCGGCGGGTTCACCCCAGATGCCTTTGCCGGTAATGCGCATGGCGCCATAGCCGAGACGATTGACTTCAAGGTCGCCGCCTATGTTGAAAGTTTTTGGGTTTGCTGTATGTGCATTAGCCATGTATTTCTCCAATGGATATGTCATGAAAACGGGAAGCCTAAGCCGGATGTGAGAAAGAAAAACGGGCTGCAGGTCGTGATTGAGCGGACATCTGTGCCCGCATTCGTGTCGCGAGGCAATGCTGCAATCGCCAGCGCATCTTTCTTACATTAACCGATTTCCATTTCGCGTGCAGGAGGCACTGCTGCCGGTATGTGCATTGATACAGGCGGACGATATTTGCGTGCCCGCATCTGCAACGTACCTGCAACGCATCTGAAATTAAGGCGCGGGCACAAGCGGATGTAAGGTAAAAATGCTTAGGCGGATGTCCTGGATTTGGCGGATTTTTCTGATATACGGCCAGTACGTTTGGCCACCGGTTCCGCTGCTGCGCACTGGCGGAAAGCCAGCCGCATGAAACTATCCAGCGCATCGCCGCTCTTGTCTATCTTGGCGCGCATCATCGCGCCTTCCCAGGAGTTCAGCAGGAAAGAGGCGAGTTCTCTTGCGCTGAATTCCAGTGACATTTCACCGACTGCTTGTGCTTCTTCGACAACGGCAGCCACTTCAGTGGTCCAGTTTTCAAAGGCAGCGGCGGTGTGCTCGCGTATCAGTTCGCTCTGGTCGGCCAGTTCCATGCCGAAATTGCCCAGCAGGCAGCCGCGCGCAAATTTTCCTTTGGAAAACCGCTGGTTGATGCTGGCAAAATAGTCACGCAATCTTTGTGTAGGTGGGCGGCTCTGGTCGGCCAGTATTTTGCCCGCTTCGCTATTATCGCGGTAACGGTCGACAATCTCGGCGGCCAGCACTTCCTTGCTTGGAAAGTGATTGTAGAAAGAACCTTTGGGAACGCCCGCGAGCTCGGTGATGTCTTGCACCGAGCACGCATTGAAGCCTTTTTTGTGGAAGGACTTCATGCCTGAGTCAAAAATTAAATCATGGACGTTTGGCTTTTTCATGTGGCGATGATAGGACCTGCCTGCAGTGCAGGTCAAGAAAAAGCGAACTGTTGTTGCTGCTGTCTCTGTTCACCACGTCAAGCTGCTTCAGGCTTGACTCTGTGGGTTCGTTTGTTGGATACTAAGATGACCGGTCATCTTAAAAATATCCTTTGGCGGAACAACTTTGTTATGACCGACAATATTTCAGCGATGAATCATCGTTTCCAACGGATACGGCGCAAGCTGTTCCGCCTGACAAGGTATACATGACTGCCAGCACCAATCTCGCCAGCGTTGCCGCCGGCACAGCAACGAACCCGGCCGTGCCACTTGATTCAGAAGAGGCCGTGACGATGGTCCGTACCGACGCCACCATACTGTCGCCTGAATTTGCGGCAGACCAGCGCAAGATGGCGGCGAGGGCAGCTATGCTGACCGGTCCTATTTTTCCTACATTACTGAAACTTGCTATCCCGACCATGTCGGTATTGATTGCGCAGACCGCAGTCAACGTCGCCGAAGCCGCTTATGTCGGTCATCTGGGTTCTGCCCCGCTGGCCGGGGTGGCGCTGGTGTTTCCGGTTTTCATGCTGATGACGACGATGTCCAATGGCGGCATAGGCAGCGGCGTGGGGTCGGCAGTGTCGCGCGCGATAGGCGCGGGCCGCAGGCATGATGCGGACGTGCTGGTATTTCACGCGCTGGTGCTGGCGTTGCTGTTCGGACTGGCGTTTACTGCCGGTGCGTGGCTGCTTGGCCCCTCGCTGTATCACGCAATGGGTGGCGAGAACGAGGCACTGGAAGCGGCCGTACATTATTCCGCATGGCTGTTTTCAGGCGCGGTTCCGGCGTGGGTTGTCAACCTGATCGCCTCTGCATTGCGTGGCTCCGGCAATGTCAAGGTGCCGGCGATCGTCACGCTGACAGGTGCGGTCATCCTGATTCCTGCATCGCCGGCGCTGATATTCGGCTTCGGGCCTATTCCGCGGCTGGGCATCGCCGGCGCCGGTATTGCATTCACCGCTTACTACACCGTGGCGGCGTTGCTGCTGTTGCGCTACATGATGTCCGGCCGCGCTGGTCTGGTGCTGAAGTTCGGCAGCCTGCATGCGTCCTATTTCAAGGATATTCTGAAGGTGGGCATTCCATCTGCCATCGGTACAGTGATGACCAATTTCACCGTCATTGCGGTCACCGCAGCAGTAGGCCTGTTCGGCATCAATGCGATTGCCGGCTACGGCACGGCGGCGCGGCTGGACTATGTGATGATTCCGCTGCTGTTCGGTCTGGCAACCGCGGTGCTGACAATGGTGGGCGTCAACGTCGGCGCCGGCGACGTTGCCCGTGCAAAGCGGGTGGCCTGGGTAGGCGGTTTTACCGGTGCCGCACTGACGGAAGTGATCGGCCTTGTGGTGGCAGTGTTCCCCGGCCTGTGGCTGCACCTGTTTACCAATGATCCACTGGTGCTGCCGGCTGCCGAAACTTACCTGCATATCGTCGCGCCGTTTTACGGCGTATTCGGCCTGGGGCTGGTGCTGGGGTTTGCCGCACAGGGCGCGGGGCAGGGAATCTGGCCGCTGCTGGGTGCTACCGCGCGCATGATTGTTGCCGCCGGCATAGGCTGGGTGGCGGTGGCAAAATTCGGCGTAGGCATGCCGGTGCTGGCGGCAATCGTCGCGGCATCTTTCCTTGCAACCGCAGCGGTGTCAGTAGGCGCGATGTTCTACAAGCCGCTGTGGACGGCGGCCCGCCCGTAGCAGGTGTTTCAACTCCCTCTCCCGTAAGTGGGGGAGGTATGTGGGCGTGCCGTGCTTGCTTGTCTTACTTGTTCAGGGGCAGCTTCAACTGCTCACCGTCTCCCACCAGCAGCCACACCAGCAGCTTGGCCGGTTTGGTCGCGCTGGCGTTCCTCGATACGATGTGCCCGATTTTCGGCGTTTCGTACCAATAGTCTCCTTGCTTGTAGGTGACCGGAGCTTGTCCTTCAAGCTGGGACACCACTTCACCTTCCAGTACATACGCAAAAACGGAACCCGGGTGTACGTGCGGATCGGATGCCTGTCCCGGTTCGTAGTTGACGGTCGCCATGATGACGTTTTTTCCTGGCACGTCAGGTAAGGCCTGCTTGGTCAGCGGAATAACTTTCTCACTACCTGCACCCGTATCGTGGGCGAAGGCTAGCGGCGCCATCAGCGTAGCGCCTGCGAGCAGACCAGCCGCCAGTTGTTGCAGTTGTTGCAGTCGTTGCAGCTTCATTTCTGCCTCACTTGGTTGGTGATTTGCGGAAACCGATTGCCAGGCGGTTCCAGCTATTGATGGTGGCGATGGCAACTGTCAGGTTGACCTGCTCGGCCTCGTTGAACTGGGCGCGCAACGCTTCATAATCGGCATCTGGCGCGCGGGTTTCTGAAACCAGCGTGATCGCTTCTGTCCAGGCCAGCGCTGCACGTTCGCGTTCTGTAAAAAATGGGGCTTCGCGCCATACGGCAACGGCATATACCCTGCGTTCGCTTTCGCCTGCTTTGCGCAGGTCGGTGCTGTGCAGGTCCACGCAAAATGCGCAACCGTTGATCTGCGAAGCGCGCAGCTTGATCAGGTCCAGCAGCACGGGCTCCAGGCCGAGCTTGTTGACGGCGCCTTCCAGTGCGATCATGGCTTTCAGTGCGTCGGGGGATGCTTTATAGAAATCTGTGCGTTGGTTCATGAAATTCTCCAGGGTAGATAAATTAAAATGTTGCTTTGGGCGGTAATGCCATCCGGCCTTTCTGCTGGTTTGGCTAGTTGCGTGACCGTGAAGAAATGATATAGGCACCGCTTGTTCCATTGGGAGACCAATCCCGGGGAAAATGAGGAGTCCAAGCAGCATTGCTTTTTAAGCTGGGGGAATGGGCTCAGCGTGCATCTCAATGTTTATCTCAACGTTTATCTCAGCATCTACTACGCGACAGGACATCTATGGAAATGCACATCGTCATCGAAGGCGATAAGGATCTGGCGGGGCAGCTGTACCAGCAGATGAGGGATGCGATCCTGTCCGGGCGGCTGGCCGCAGGAACGCGTATTCCACCGTCCCGCCTGCTGGCGGAACAGCTGGGCATATCGCGCAAGACTGTGTCCACCGTCTACGCAAGACTGACGGATGAGCAGTTGCTGAGCGGCCAGGTCGGAGTCGGCACCTTCGTTAATACACAGGCGGCACAGGCTGCGCCGCGCACGCAGGGCAAGGTGCGTGACGAACTCGCCGGCATGGCTGTCGTCAGGCGCTGGAATGACATGTCCACGCCGCTGCGCCATCCGGCGCCGGCCGGTAACTCGCGCTATGAGTACATAGGCGGAGCTTCCACCAAGAGCCATTTTCCGATGGAAGAATGGCGCCGCTGCGTGCTGTTTGCATTGCGCCAGGACACCGACGTACGTGGCCTGTATCAGCAAGCCGAAGGCGCGGGCATGCTGCGCGATGCAATCTCCCGCCACATAGGGTTTTCCCGCGGCGTTAAATGCACGGCTGCCGATATGGTCGTGACAAATGGCGCCCAGCAGGCACTGGACCTGATTTCCAGAGTGCTCATCGAGCCCGGTAGCGTTGTGGCAGTGGAAGAGCCGGGTTACCCGCCTGCGCGCCTGTTGTTTGCCAGCCAGGGGGCGAATGTGTGCGGCGTGCAGGTGGATGGCGAGGGCATCATCGTCGAGCAGATTCCTGATGATGCGCGGCTGATCTACGTCACGCCTTCGCACCAGTTTCCGTTGGGCATGCCAATGAGCATGCCGCGGCGGCAGGCGCTACTGGACAGGGCAAGGGAAATCGGCGCCATTATCATCGAGGATGATTACGACAGTGAGTTTCGCTATGAAGGCCGGCCCGCAGATTCGCTACAGGGCATGGATGAAAACGGCATCGTTGCGTATGTCGGTACTTTTTCAAAAGTCATGCTGCCCGAGCTCAGGCTGGGTTATCTGGTGGCGCCCGCCGGCATCCTAAATGCAATCGCCGTGGCCAAGCACCTGACCGACTGGCACACGGCTAGCCTGGTGCAGTACGCCGCCGCCAAATTCATCGATGACGGCTACCTGCAAAAACATGTGCGGCAATGCCATGGCATCTATTCCAGACGCCGCGAAAAAATCCTTGCGCGCTTTGGCGGAGATCTTGCCGAATGGTTTGACATCGTGCCATCCGTGGCAGGCTTTCACATCGCGGTGTTGTGTCGCAAAGATCTGGATATAGGCTTGCTGATCAAGCTGGCGAGACGGGTCGGCGTTGGTTTATATCCGCTGGATGGTTTCTACCATTTCAGTGCGCCAAGGCAAGGCTTGATACTAGGTTTTGGCGGTATAGATACACTGGATATCGATTTCTCGCTGGATCTGGTGCGGGATATATTGCAGCAGATGGCGCAGTGAATCTGGACAGCGGCTTATGGCATTTTGGTACTGATACGGCACCGATACGTTAATGCTGGCAAAGCAAGTAGGCACGTCTTGTTAATTAAATTTCTTCTTGGAAATTTTTTCTAAAAGACGGAAGAAAAGGAGGCTGGTAAATCTTACAGGACTGGCAGATGAAGTTTGGAAAAAATGGGTGATATCCATATATTGTTGTGGTTTATATGCCATGCACCATGCTTTACCGCAATTCTTTCTGTACGTCACGTCCATATCGATAATAAAATCGGGAGTGAAATTCAAAATTAGCTGCTGAGGTGATACCATAAGGAAACTTTTTTGAAGTAAAAATAGTTTTCTATATTCCAAGGCAAGAAGTTGTGGCGGTGCGTGCCGAAAAATCTTTAAATCGGCAGCGTATCGCTGTTAAAGTCAGCGTTGTAAAGGGCCGATTAGCAAGCACAAGACAAGCACAAGAGCCCAGCCATTCCGCTACAATTTCCACGTTAATTATTGATGGGAAAGGAGGACGCTATGTCCACATCCGCACAAACAGAAACAAACACAAACGATAATAAAATCGGCGATATCTCAGGAAACGAATTTCTGGCATTCACGCTGGGCAAGGAAGAATACGGCATCGATATTTTGAAAGTGCAGGAGATCCGCGGTTATGAAGCGGTGACCCGCATTGCGAATGCGCCGGATTTCCTGAAAGGCGTGATCAACCTGCGCGGCATCATCGTGCCGGTGGTGGATATGCGTATCAAGTTCAATCTGGGCGAGCCGACGTACGATCAGTTCACAGTAGTGATTATTTTGAATATCGGCGGCAGGATAGTCGGCATGGTGGTGGATAGCGTATCGGACGTCACGACGCTGCTGCCGGAACAGGTGAGGGCAGCGCCGGAGATGGGCACGACCTTCAGTACCGATTTTCTGATCGGCCTGGGCACGCTGGAAGAACGCATGCTGATCCTCGTCGATATCGACAAACTGATGTCAAGCCCCGAAATGGGGCTGGTGGACCAGGCTGCTGCCTGATTCTATTATTTTTACAGGAAGTCTATGAACCAGTTATCCAATATCAAAATCGGTACCCGCCTCGCTCTGGGGTTTGGCCTGGTACTTTTGTTTGCTACAGGTTTGCTGGTCATGGGCTTGTTCAGGATGAGCCAGCTGCAAGGCTCAACCGACTATATATTCAATAACAAGGTCGCCGCCTTGAATGCGGCAACCGACATGCGTGAGCAGGGCCGGGCGCTGGCGCTCGTGCTGCGCAAGATGACGTCGCCGACCGATGTTGCGGAAGCCGAGCGCGAAACCAAGCGCCTGGTCGTGACGATGGACACCTACACCAAATCGGAAACTCAGGCCAAAAGCCTGATCCAGGGAGATAAGGGCAAGACGACGCTGGGTAATGCGTTGTCGCAAAAAGATGCGGTGATGGCCATTGTGACCAAGATCAAAGGTTTTGTTGCGGAGGGCAATTATTTCGATGCAGCCTCCCTGCTGCAAACTGAATTCAATGCACCGCATGAAAAATGGATGGTCGCGCTGACCGATCTGGCGCAGCAACAGCATGAAGCGATGAAAGCCACGTTCGACGAATCACAGTCCAATTACAAAGTGGCGATGACGGGCATGGTAGTCATCGGCATCGTCATCCTGGTGCTGGGCGCGGCGGCTGCCTGGCTCATTACCCGCACTATTTCCATTCCCATCAAGAGCGCAGGCCTGGCGGCGGACTACATCGCCAGTGGCGACCTGTCACACGACATCGAAATCCATAGTTCGGATGAAGTCGGCGCCTTGCTGCAATCGCTGAAACTGATGCAGAGCAATCTGGTGAATACAGTGTCACAAATCAAGCAGGGCACGGAAACCATCACCGTGGCTTCGCAGGAAATTGCCTCCGGTAATGCGGACCTGTCCGCACGTACTGAATCGCAGGCCAGCTCGCTGGAAGAAACTGCAAGCTCGATGGAAGAACTGACCAGTACCGTCAAGCAGAATGCCGACAATGCGCGTCAGGCAAACCAGCTGGTGGTGTCTGCCAGCAGCGTAGCCGTCAAGGGTGGCGCGGTTGTCAGCCAGGTTGTGGAAACGATGGGTTCCATCAAGGACAGCTCACGCAAGATTGTCGACATCATCGGCGTCATCGACGGCATCGCGTTCCAGACCAATATCCTGGCATTGAATGCTGCGGTGGAAGCAGCACGTGCCGGCGAACAGGGACGCGGCTTTGCTGTTGTGGCCTCCGAAGTGCGCAACCTGGCGCAGCGCAGCGCTAGCGCAGCAAAAGAAATCAAGACGCTGATCGGCGACTCGGTCAATAAGGTAGACCAGGGCAGCAAGCTCGTGGATGAAGCCGGCAAGACGATGGATGAAATTGTCACCAGCGTGCAGCACGTCGCAGATATCATGAGCGAGATCACGGCAGCCAGCCAGGAACAGAGTTCCGGTATCGAGCAGGTGAACCTGGCGATCACGCAGATGGATGAAATGACGCAGCAAAACGCAGCGTTGGTGGAGCAGGCAGCCGCCGCAGCGGAAAGCATGGAAGAGCAGGCGGTTGCGCTGGCGCAAACAGTCAGCGTCTTCAAGATGACGGCAAACGCAGGTGCGGGCAGTATCGCCCGTGCTGCAGCCGTGCCGGCGACAAGGGTGGAACCCAAAGTCGTGCCGATGGCGCCGCGCAAGGCCGCACCTGCCAAACTGGCAGCCAGCGGCGCAGCACAAAAAGCTACTGCAGCATCTTCCGCCGGCAACAGGCAAGATGAGTGGGAAGAGTTTTGATCAGAGTTCTGATTTTCGGCTTTACCTGATAACAGCAAATAGCTCCGGATTCCGGGGCTATTTTTTTTTGTGCTCAATGAAGCTACGGTTTGATGCAAGTTGCATCAAACCGATGAAATGAGATGTTTATTGCCTTCTTTTCTGCGATTTGATCTTTTGCCGTAAAGCAGCTTTCAGAGTTAGCATGATGTACTTTCTGTTCATGCATTTGGACAGTGAACAGGGTAGTGCCGATTGCTAGTTGGATGTTTCGGCAATCCACGCTGTAGTGATGAACGTCAGGTTTGGCCGGGCCTTATGTACTTGGACAGGTCTCACTCAAATACAAGGATTGATGATGAGCTCGATAACGCCTTTGCTTCCTACCTATATTTCACCTTCCGCGAATGCGTTGGACGCCGCGCGGCAAAAACGTGCAGTGAGGGCCGATGATTCATCTGCCGTCGGTTCGGGCAATTCAGTGGCCCAGGCACAAGCACAGTCTGCTGCGGAGCATCAGCAAGATGCAGAAATCGCTGCACAGAATGCCGCCGGGTTTCAGCAGCTGGAAGACAAGGGTATTACGGTCAAGACGATTTCTTTTGCGGGTATTTACAAAGACAAGCTGATGTCTGCCGTGGATACGGATGGCGACAAGAACATCTCCCAGGCCGAGCTGTACCAGCAGGTCCAGGCCGGCGGCGGTAGTCAGGCGCAATCCGATGCCCTATACAAGGCAATGGATATGGACGGCAACGGCACGGTGTCAGCAGCGGAGTTTGAAGACAGTATTCCGAATCCTTACGCGACTCCTGAATTCAAAGACAAACTGGATAACCTGATCTCGCAGATCCAGGCAGGTAACGCCGACCCTTTTACTTTGATAAATATGTATATGCATCCCGACGTTGACGCCAGTGGCACATTAGGCGCACTTGCCAAAGAATTTCCGGCTTGAAGACCGGGTATCCTTCATAGCTAGCAAGCCGCATTCATTCCGTCTGCAAAAAAATAGCCCCGAATTTTCCGGGGCTATTTCGTTACTGCTTCAGCATCTGTAAAGCGGCGCCGTGAATCCGGCGCTGCCACTCTGATGCGCCAAGCTTACTTCTGCTTCTTGCCCAGCACCAGCTGGAATACCACGGCCACAACGATGTTCAGCGCCAGTGCCAGCAGGCCGGTATACACCGTATAGCTGTCGCCGCCTATGACCATCGTGTGTACAGGTTTGATGCCGTCGGCAAAGGCCAGCCAGCTACCACCGACGATGCCGGCTGCCCAGCCCGCCAGCAATGCGCCAGAACCGAACCAGCCGAAGAACAGGCCGAATACTACTGCAGGGAAGGTCTGCAATATCCACACGCCACCCAGCAGCTGCAGGTCAAGCGCAAACTTGGTTGGCAGGAACAGGATGAATACCAGCGCGCCTACCTTGACCACCAGCGATACGATCTTGGCGACCTTCGCTTCACCGGCCGGCGTTACCGCAGGATCGACATAGGCTTTCCAAAAGTTGCGCGTAAACAGGTTGGCGGCGCCGATCGACATCACTGCCGCCGGCACCAGCGCGCCGATGGCGATTGCTGCAAACGCGAAGCCGCTGAACCAGGCCGGGAACAAGGCATTGAACAGTGCAGGCACCACATCGTTGTTGGTGGCCACGGTGATCTTGGCCGCATAAGCCATAAAGCCCAGCAATGCGATCAGGCCCAGCAGTACCGTGTAGGCCGGCAGGAAGATGGCGTTCTTACGAATCGTGTCAGCGCTTTTGGCGGCAAAAATGCCGGTCAGCGTGTGTGGATACATGAATGCAGCCAGTGCAGAGCCCAGCGCCAGTGACGCAAACGGCAGCATCTGCTGTGGTTTCAATGTCAGGCCGGTAGCGCCGCCTTTGGCTGCGAATGCTTCGCTGGCGGAAGAGAACACGGCGCCATAACCGCCCAGTTTCATTGGCACCAGTACCACGGCCACGATAACGACGATGTAGATCATCAGGTCTTTAACGAAGGCAATCAAAGCCGGCGCGCGCAAACCTGCGGAGTAAGTGTACAGCGCCAGGATCACAAATGCAGCTGCCAGCGGCAACTCACCCGTCAGGCCAAGTGCCTTGATGACGACTTCCATGCCGATCAGCTGTAATGCGATGTAAGGCATGGTGGCGACTACGCCAGTCAGCGAGATTGCCAGTTCCAGCGGGCGGGATTTATAACGCCCGAATACCACGTCGCCGGCAGTGACGTGGCCAGCCTTGGCCGCTGCATGCCAGAGCTTAGGCATGATGACAAAGACAATCGGATATACCAGGATGGTATAGGGCAGCGCGAAGAAACCATAAGCGCCCACTGCATACACCAGTGCCGGCACCGCGATGACGGTATAGGCGGTATAGAAATCGCCGCCGACCAGGAACCAGGTGATCCAGGTGCCAAAGTTGCGTCCACCCAGGCCCCATTCATCAAGGTGCGCGCCCTTGTTGGACTTGCCGCTCTGCCAGCGCGATGCGGCAAAACCCATTACCGTGACCAGCACGAAGAAAAAAATAAAGACGGCTAGTGCCGTCCAGTTGATTTGGCCATCCATTATTCGACTCCCTTTTTAAGTCCGTCGCGGTAGACGATCCAGATAATCAGCGCGGTGAGCGGAACCCACGCAAACTGATACCAGTAAAAGAAAGGGAAACCAAACAGTGTGGGAAGTTCCTGATTGTAAAAAGGAATCCACAACAGCCCGATAAAGGGGAGAGCGAGCAATAACCACATGACATATCACCTAATGTTCTAATTAATTGGGATTGAATATCCCGCCCGAATTATAAAAGCAATAGACTATTCATGCAGGCAGGCGCCATTTGGTGCAGTGCAGCAAAGCGCGATGCAAAAAGCAATGCAAAATGCTGGCGTTGCTAATTAAGCCTAGCACGCATTTTGCAGAAGGGAAGGGCGGCTTAAATCAGTTTGCCGGGATTCATCAATTGTTGCGGGTCCAGCGCAGCCTTGATGGAACGCATCAGCGTGATCTCCAGCGAAGATTTGTAGCGCAGGATTTCTTGCCGCTTCAGCGCGCCCAGGCCATGCTCAGCCGAGATGGAGCCGCCGAAGCGGTGCACGCTGTCATGCACGACCAGATTCACGGCGTCCTGCTGCTGGATGAATTCGGTGTCCGGCATGTTCACAGGCGGTGATACGTTGTAGTGCAGGTTACCGTCGCCAAGGTGGCCGAAGGTGACCATGCGGCAGCCAGGAAAATGCTGTTGCAGCAGCGGGTCGGTGTCGCTGATGAAGCGGCCGATATCGGAAATCGGCACGGAGATATCATGCTTGATATTTTTCCCTTCGGCTGCCTGCGCCATTGAAATCTGCTCGCGCAGATTCCACAATGCCTTTGACTGCGCCAACGATGTCGCGACGACGGCATCCTGTATCAGCTTGTTTTCCAGCGCTTCCGACACCAGGCTTTCCAGCATGCTGCTTGCATGTGCTTCCGATTCGCTGTCTGACAGTTCCAGCAGCGCGTATTGCGGATGGCGCGTTGCAAACGGCAGTTGCATCTGCGGGAAGTGGGTATTGACCAGTTGCAGTGAAAAATCCGACATCAGTTCAAACGCTGTCAGCGCGGCGCCGCAATGCGCCTGCGCCAGTGACAGCAGCTGCAGCGCGGCGTCTGGCGTCTGCAGTGCTGCCAGTGCCGTTAGTTGCGCTTTAGGTTGAGGAAACAGCTTAAGTACGGCGGCGGTGATGATACCTAGTGTGCCCTCTGCACCGATGAAAAGATCGCGCAGATCGTAGCCCGTATTGTCCTTGCGCAGGCCGCGCAGGCCATCCCAGACTTCGCCGCTCGCTGTGACGACTTCCAGGCCCAGGCAGAGCTCACGCGCGTTACCGTAACGTAGCACGGCAGTGCCGCCGGCATTGGTGGACAGATTGCCGCCTACCGTGCAGCTGCCTTCCGACGCCAGTGACAGCGGATATAACCTCTGCGCCTGTTCCGCTGCAACCTGCACATCAGCCAGGATGCAGCCTGCTTCCACTGTCATTGTGTTGTTGACGGCGTCGACATGACGGATTTTATTCATGCGCTTCAATGACAGCACAACTGCATTGCCGCTGCTGTCAGGAACACTGCCCAGCACCAGGCCGGTGTTGCCGCCTTGCGGGACGATGGCGACATTGAACTGCGCGCATAGCCGCACCAGTGCGGCGACTTCCGCCGTCGAGCCGGGCCTCAGCACGGCCAGCGCCTTACCCTGGAACCTTTGCCGCCATTCGACGACAAATCCCAGCACATCGGCTTCCTCTGTTAAAACATAGTCGGCGCCTATTGTTTGTCGGCAGGCTTGCAGGAAGGCAGTCATCGGCAACTCCGCTAATTGCGTGGCTGTTGCAGTTCAGCTGCCTTCTTGGCGGCTTTAGCTGCTTTTTTCAATGGGCGCAGATACAGCAATGCGCCGATGAAAAACAGAATGCTCAGCGCCACTTCGGCCCAGCCCAGCATTGCCGACAGAAATAGCCTGTCGCTGGTGGCGCGGATGATGCCTTCTGCAAAATACAGCAGGATCAGCATCGACGACCATTGCATCGTAAAATTGTCGCGCCGTAGGACGCCGCGTGCGATCCACAGCAGCGGCAGTACCTTCAGCACCATCCAGGAGCCGCCGGGGCGCAAGGGCGCCAGCACCATTTCCCACAGCACGTCCAGCAGAATCAGCGCGATCAAGCTCGCACAGGCGAGCAGGTGGTATTTTTTTTGCGGCCCGCCATCAGTGTTTGTATGTTGGGTTGCGCTTGTGTTGATATCTGAGTTCATTTTCCGCCCTGCAGCTTGACTGCGGTTTCCGCCAGCCGTTTCCCCAGCGCTATCGCCAGTTTGCGTGTGTCTTCGCTCAGCGGCTGCTTGCCATCCAGTCCGGACCAGTGTGTTGCACCATAAGGGCTGCCGCCGCTGCTGGTGGTCATCAGTTCGGCATGCGTATAGGGAAGGCCCAGGAACAGCATGCCGTGATGAATTAGCGGCAGCAGCATCGACAACAGCGTGGATTCCTGGCCGCCGTGCAGGCTGCCCGTGGACGTGAATACGCAGGCGGGCTTGCCTGCCAGGCTGCCGGATAGCCAGTCTGCCGCAGTGCCGTCCCAGAAATATTTCATTGCTGCCGCCATGTTGCCGAAGCGGGTAGGGGAGCCCAGCGCCAAGCCGGCGCATTGCTGCAGGTCGGACAATTCCACATAAGGGGCTCCATCGGCCGGCACATCCGCCTCAGTCGCCTCGGTCACGGTGGATACGGCGGGTACTGTGCGCAACCGCGCATCGCAGCCCGGTACGCTTTCTATGCCCTGAGCTATTAGCTCTGCCATTTTGCGGGTTGCGCCGTGGCGCGAATAATATAAAACGAGTAGGGTGATCGGTTTGCTGTTCATGCTTGCTATTATATGGGCCTTTTTGGGCCTTTTAAGGCTTATTGCGGTATCCGGGCGCTTGGCCCGTTCGCGCCAGTGTTTTCTTTGCAGTGTTTTCTTTGTTGAAGCGCCGGTAATTGAATTATGTAGAATGAAGTATTGAAGCCCGAATGTTTGAATGTCTTTATTAGAAAAATTTTTTATGCGCGGCCTGTCGTGGTCTCAGATTAGCGATCTTTTTGTGTTTGCCTACAAGCGTCTGCGCGAAGGACGTCTGCCGCAGGTTGCCGGCAGCCTGACCTTCACGACGGTGCTGGCGCTGGTGCCGGTGCTGACGATCGCGCTGGCAATCTTTACGGCTTTCCCGCTGTTTAATACCTTCCGCACTTCGCTGGAGGCGTATTTTATCCAAAGCCTGATGCCGCAGGCGATTGCCAACAACATTCTGGGTTATCTGACGCAGTTTGCAACCAAGGCCACGCGCCTGTCCGCAGTGGGCGGCGTGGCGCTGATGATCACGGCCGTGACCACGCTGGGCATGATAGACCGCGCGTTCAATGAGATCTGGCATGTCAAGCGTGCGCGTCCGTGGACGCAGAGCATCCTCGTGTATTGGGCCATCATTACCTTGGGGCCCTTGCTGATAGGCGTGTCCATCACGGCCACCTCGTATTTGTTTACCGCGACCAGCGGCGTGGTCGGCAGCGTGCCTTTTATCGGTGGTGTGTTTTATACGCTGGTATCGGTCTTCTTTACGACAGGTGCGTTCACGCTGCTGTACCTGGCGGTGCCCAATCGCAGCATAGATTGGCGCGACGCCGCCTGGGGCGGGCTGTTCGCGGCGATTGCGTTTGAGATTGCCAAGCGTTTCTTTGCCATTTTTGTCACGCGCTTCCCTACGTATACGATCGTGTATGGCGCGCTGGCTGCGGTGCCTATTTTCCTTATCTGGATTTACCTGTCCTGGCTGATCACGCTGATAGGGGCAGTCATTGCCGCCGCCTTGCCGGTAGTAAAATTCGAGCGCTGGTGGCATGTGTCTGCACCCGGCAGCAGCTTCGTCGATGCACTGGCGGTTCTGAAGGTGTTGCTGTTTGCGCGTGATGCCAGTGACGGTGCCGCTGTGGATGTCGCGACAATCAGGTTGCAAACACATTTCGGCCTGGACGAAATAGACGGTTTGCTGGAGCAGATGCTGGAGGCCGGCTGGGTTGCCCGTGTCAAGGATGATCTGCCGGTGAGTGCCAAGTCCCGGCTATGGAAAAAAATCGATCTCGGCTCGGAGCGCTGGGTCTTGCTTGCCAACCCTGATCAACTGAAGCTGGCAGATGTCTACCGTCTGTTTGTCTTCGATATGGCCGCCGATACCGGCCTTGCCGCCAAGGTTGGCGGCGCAATAGAGCAATGCCTGCAAGAATGCCTGAGCAGTTATTTCTCGGGCGAACGCGCTGCAGAAATTGCCCGGGTGCAGGCGGCCGCCTAAGACTCGCTTCAAAAGATATCAGAGGAGGTGCAGGGGCGCGGATACCTTGCTCCGCCTTGCAGCCTGTCTTCGTGGCCGCCATGTCCATATCTACTTGTATTTCATGTGCATTGGTGCCGGATTGCAACAAGCTCGGCTCCAATTGCGATCCCAATGCACTGTTTTCTGCAATTTCCCTTCTGTCGTGAAATTTTATAAAACAAAATTTTATATTTTGTGACGCTTTATATTCCAAATTTTATGATGTGAAAACATTATTTCATAATGTGAAAAATAGAACAGGCGTCGCACAAATTATTTTTCTCATTCTGAGAAATTTCATTTCGTATCGCAAAATAACAAAATTAAGTCATTGAATTTAAACGATTAAATATTTGTTATATGTCTTATATAAGACCTTGTTGCTTCGCAAAAAATATCCTAATATTTCTCTCAACGGACAACGCTTTTCAATTAATTTTTAGCCCACTGGAGAAATGACATGGCAACTCGCGAACAACAGATAGCAGCAATCCAAAAAGACTGGGATACCAATCCACGCTGGATCGGCATCAAGCGCAACTACACAGCGGAAGATGTAGTCCGTCTGCGCGGTTCCATTACTGTTGAGCACACATTGGCCAAAAACGGCGCTGAAAAGCTGTGGAACCTGGTCAACAATGAGCCTTTCGTCAATGCGCTGGGCGCACTGACAGGCAATCAGGCCATGCAGCAAGTCAAGGCCGGCCTGAAAGCAATCTACCTGTCCGGCTGGCAGGTAGCGGGCGATGCCAACGTTGCTGGTGAAATGTATCCGGATCAATCGCTGTACCCAGCCAATTCGGTACCGCTGGTGGTCAAGCGCATCAACAATACGCTGACACGCGCTGACCAGATTCAGTGGTCTGAAGGCAAGGACGACATCGACTATTTCGCTCCTATCGTCGCCGATGCGGAAGCTGGTTTCGGCGGTGTGTTGAATGCGTTTGAACTGATGAAAGCAATGATCGATGCCGGCGCAGCGGGCGTTCACTTTGAAGATCAGCTGGCTTCCGTCAAAAAATGCGGCCATATGGGTGGCAAGGTACTGGTTCCTACCCGTGAAGCAGTAGAGAAGCTGAATGCAGCCCGTCTGGCAGCCGACGTCATGGGTGTTCCTACCGTGTTGCTGGCGCGTACAGATGCAGAAGCTGCTGATCTGCTGACTTCCGACGTCGATGCCAACGACCTGCCTTTCTGCACAGGGGAACGTACGGTCGAAGGTTTCTACAAGACCCGTCCAGGCATTGAGCAAGCTATTTCCCGTGGTCTGGCTTATGCAGAATATGCCGACATGATCTGGTGCGAAACAGGCAAGCCGGATCTGGAATTCGCGCGTCAATTCGCGGATGCTATCCATGCCAAGTTCCCTGGCAAGTTGTTGTCATACAACTGCTCGCCATCGTTCAACTGGAAGAAAAACCTGGATGATGCGACTATTGCCAAGTTCCAGAAAGAGCTGGGCGCAATGGGCTACAAATTCCAGTTCATCACGCTGGCCGGTTTCCATGCACTGAACTACGGCATGTTCAACCTGGCGCACGGCTATGCACGCCGCCAGATGTCCGCCTTCGTTGAACTGCAGGAAGCAGAATTTGCAGCAGCAGAAAAAGGCTTTACCGCGGTTAAGCACCAGCGTGAAGTCGGTACAGGTTACTTTGATGCAGTAACGCAGACTATCCAGCAAGGCAAATCGTCGACGACGGCTTTGCATGGCTCGACGGAAGATGAGCAATTTTTTGAAAAGAAAGTTGCTTAAGCTGGTCTGATGAATTTGGTGGGGTGAGGAGACAACGGAACTCTAAAGTTCCGTGTTAAAAAAACGAAAAACCGCACGGCATGCGCCGTGCGGTTTTTTATTGTGCGCCTGCAAACGATTCACGCAAGGTGGTATCCTTGGGCACTTGGTAGTGCGCGCCGCATCAGAGGCGGCACCCGGCGATGAAAAGGTTAGAACAGAAAAATGCTGCAAAGAACCAGGATCAAGATATGTGGGTTGACGCGGGCTGAAGATGTGCAGGCCGTCGTCGCCTATGGTGCAGACGCGATGGGTTTTGTTTTTTATCCGCAAAGCCCGCGCTATGTGACGCCGCAGCAAGCGGGTGCCTTGCTGGCCAATGTGCCGCCGTTTGTCACTACCACGGGCCTGTTCGTCAATGCAGATGTCGAAACTGTCGTAAATACGCTTGAGGCGGCGCCGTTGTCGCTGTTGCAATTCCATGGCGATGAAACCGCCGAGCACTGCCACCGGCTGGCGAGTGCGGTCAAACGGCCTTTTATCCGCGCATTTCGCGTAAAAGCAGACACATCGGCAGCCGATTTGCTAGAATGTGAGAAAATATACCGTGCAGCAAGCCCGTACTTCAGCGGTTTGCTGCTGGATACTTTCGTGGAAAGTTTCGGTGGTAGCGGAAAGGTTTTTGATTGGTCTCTCATTCCAAAAGAACTCGCGCCTCGGGCCGTTTTAAGTGGTGGCTTGAGCGTACAAAACGCGACTGACGCAGTCAGCCGTGTGAGGCCGTTTGCCGTCGACATCAGTAGCGGTGTCGAACTGAGCAAGGGCATAAAGGATGATGCCAAGCTGCGCGCTTTCATACAAGCCGTACGCCTGGCGGACAGTCAAGGCTAGCCATCGATAGAGTCATGTCATGCAGCATATTCTGCAGGGTCATGGCACATGGTGGCTGGCGATACGCCATAAGGAAACACCATGAAAGAATTCAATCCGCTGGACGAGCAATTCGAACGCCAGTCCATCCCGTCCCAGGCGCTGTACCAGTCGGCGCACTACAACCTGCCTGATGCGCGCGGCCATTTTGGCCAGTACGGCGGCACATTTGTTTCCGAAACGCTGACGCATGCGTTGACCGAGCTCAAAGAAGCCTACGCGCGCTATCGTACCGATCCGGCTTTCCTGGCTGAATTCAGGGATGAGCTGACGCATTTCGTCGGCCGGCCTTCGCCTGTCTACCATGCCAAACGCTGGTCGGAGATGATGGGCGGCGCGCAAATCTATTTCAAGCGCGAAGACCTGAACCATACCGGCGCGCATAAAATCAATAACGTGATCGGCCAGGCGCTGCTGGCCAAGCGCATGGGCAAACCCCGCGTCATCGCTGAAACCGGCGCCGGCCAGCATGGCGTGGCGACGGCAACTATCTGCGCGCGCTTCGGGCTGGAGTGCGTGGTCTACATGGGCTCGGAAGACGTCAAGCGCCAGGCGCAGAATGTCTATCGCATGAAGCTGCTGGGCGCCACCGTGATACCGGTGGAGTCCGGCTCCAAGACGCTGAAGGATGCGCTGAACGAGGCGATGCGCGACTGGGTTACCAATGTGGAAAACACGTTCTACATTATCGGCACCGTCGCTGGTCCGCATCCTTACCCGATGATGGTGCGAGATTTCCAATCGGTCATCGGCGAGGAATGCCTGTGGCAGATGCCTGCAATGACAGGCCGCCAGCCCGATGCGGTGGTTGCCTGCGTCGGCGGCGGTTCCAATGCGATGGGTATTTTTTATCCTTACATTGACCACAAGGATGTTGCGCTGCTGGGCGTGGAAGCAGCGGGCGAGGGCATGGAATCCGGCAAGCATTCA
Source organism: Undibacterium sp. (assembly GCA_043726505.1). Taxonomy (GTDB): domain Bacteria; phylum Pseudomonadota; class Gammaproteobacteria; order Burkholderiales; family Burkholderiaceae_D; genus Undibacterium. Next base: position 36,508 of record JAYSKH010000200.1, read on the forward strand.
GCGTCGCTGACAGCTGGTTCGCCGGGCGTATTGCATGGCAACCGCACCTATCTGTTGCAGGATGCGAATGGCCAGGTCATCGAGACGCATTCGGTATCGGCGGGCCTGGATTATCCGGGCGTAGGCCCCGAGCACGCATGGCTGAAGGATTCGGGCCGCGCGCAATACGTCACCATCACCGACGATGAGGCGTTGCAGGCCTTCCATGATTGTTGCCGTATCGAAGGCATTATCCCCGCACTGGAATCCAGCCATGCACTGGCCTATGCGGCCAAATTTGCGGCGACCTTGCCAAAAGATAAAATCGTATTGGCCAATTTATCCGGCCGTGGGGACAAGGATATGCATACCGTCGCGGAAAAGGCCGGCTTGAAATTTTATTAAGCCGCAATAAAGCGAGGACGGTCAGGATGACCCTCTCGCTTTTTTGCCACCGATGGATGACCTTTACTTCGATCTCAAAAAATATGTCAAAAATACAAGCAACAATGGCGGCACTGGCTGCCGCGAATAAAAAAGGCCTGATCCCTTTCATTACCGCAGGCGATCCCGCTGCCGACCTGACGGTGCCGCTGATGCATGCGCTGGTAGAGGGCGGGGCCGATATCATCGAGCTGGGCGTACCGTTTTCCGATCCTATGGCAGACGGTCCTGTCATTCAGCGCGCGTCCGAAAGGGCGCTGGTCAATGGTATTGGTTTGCGCGATGTATTACAATTCGTCCGCGAATTCCGTTCCAGCAACCAGACTACGCCTGTGGTATTGATGGGTTATGCCAATCCTATAGAGCGCATGGGCGTGGATTTTTTCATCGAGCAAGCTGCCGAGGCAGGTGTTGACGGCGTGCTGGTGGTTGATTATCCGCCAGAGGAGTGCGAGGAGTTTGCTGCCAGGCTGAAGCAGCATGGAATGGATACGATCTTCTTGCTGGCGCCGACCTCTACCGATGAGCGTATGGAGCTGGTTGGCAAAATTGCCAGTGGATACGTGTATTATGTATCCCTGAAGGGTGTTACCGGATCCGGCAGCCTGGATCTGGACGCGGTGGCAGCCATGATGCCGCGCATCAAAAAACATGTGAAAGTCCCGGTAGGAGTAGGCTTCGGCATCCGGGACGGGGCTACCGCCAAGGCAATTTCCAGCGTATCGGACGCGGTTGTAATCGGTAGCCGTATCATCCAGGAACTGGAAAATACGCCGCGGGAAAATGCAGCGGCAGCAGTAAAAAGCTTTATTTCTGGTGTCAGGGAGGCGTTGGACGGGTAAAATACCGGCCAAAGCCCGCAGACCTGCACGATAGGGATGGGGCAACGATGTGAAAATGGCAATCGGCATACGCTGCCGCTTGCCAGAATTCAGGAGAATCAAATGAGTTGGCTAGAAAAATTACTTCCACCGCGCATACAGCGCGCGGATTCCGCAAATCGCAAATCCATACCGGAAGGCCTGTGGGTCAAATGCCCATCGTGCGAGGCGGTCCTGTACCGCTCCGATCTGGAAGCAAACATCCACGTATGCCCCAAGTGCAGCCACCATTTGCGCATAGGCGCGCGTGAGCGCCTGGATGCTTTCCTGGATGCCGGCGGACGGTATGAAATTGGCCAGGAAATATTGCCGATTGATACCCTGAAGTTCAAGGACAGCAAAAAATATCCTGATCGTTTGAAAGATGCACTGGAAACGACTGGTGAGACCGATGCGCTGGTCGTCATGGGCGGCTCCATCATGACCGTACCTGTCGTTGCGGCTGCGTTTGAATTCCAGTTCATGGGTGGTTCCATGGGTTCTGTTGTCGGCGAGCGTTTTGTGCGCGGCGTGCAGAATGCGCTGGAACAGAAGGTGCCTTTTGTCTGCTTTACCGCTACCGGCGGTGCGCGTATGCAAGAGGGCCTGCTGTCGCTGATGCAGATGGCAAAGACAACGTCGATGCTGACCAAGCTGGCGGAAAAGAAATTGCCTTTCATCTCCGTGCTGACTGACCCGACCATGGGCGGCGTATCTGCTTCGTTTGCTTTCATGGGCGACGTGGTGGTGGCTGAACCGAAAGCACTGATCGGTTTTGCCGGCCAGCGCGTGATCGAGAATACCGTGCGTGAGAAACTGCCGGAAGGCTTCCAGCGCGCCGAGTTCCTGTTGCAAAAAGGCGCAGTGGACATGATCGTTGATCGCCGCAAGATGCGTGAAGAAGTCGCGCGATTGCTGGCCCTGCTGCAAAATCAGCCGGCCGAAGCGGTTTCCTGATCGCTATCACTACAGACAGAAATTAAAAAATAAGCCCGAATAGTTTCGGGCTTTTTTATCTATGCAAAAGTTACCTGAAACACTGGGTGAGTGGCTCTCCTTGCTGGAGACGCGCCATTCCCGGGAAATAGACATGGGCCTGGAGCGTGTCGCCGCAGTCAAAGAGCGTCTCGATATCCAGTACGATTGTCCACTGATCATCGTCGGCGGCACCAATGGCAAGGGTTCTACCTGCGCAATGATGGAATCCATCCTGCTGCAGGCGGGCTACAAGGTTGGTTTGTACAGCAAGCCGCATTTCCTGGACTTTAACGAGCGCGCCCGCATTAATGGCGAATCAGTCAAGGACCAGGTATTTGTCGATGTGTTTGCTGAGGTGGAAGCAAAGCGTGGCGATATCTCGCTGACCTATTTTGAATTTACCACGCTGGCCATCGCCAAACTGCTGGCAGATGCCAAGCTGGATGCGGTGATCCTGGAAGTGGGCCTTGGTGGACGCCTGGATGCAGTCAATGTGTTCGACGCGGACGTGTCTATCGTTACCAGTGTGGATATCGATCACGTCGATTATCTGGGTGACACGCGTGAAGCGATAGGCTTTGAAAAAGCTGGTATCTTCCGTGCCGGCCGCACGGCGATCTGCGGTGATCCGGTGCCGCCGAAGTCGCTGCTGGATCATGCCGAGAAAATCGGCGCGGACCTGTGGCTGTTTGGCAAAGACTTCAATTATTCGGGCGACAAGCAGCAGTGGAACTTCGGTGGCCGCGCGCAGCGCCGCAATTCGCTGGGCTACCCCAGCCTGCGCGGCGCCAATCAGCTGCTGAATGCATCCGCTGTGCTGGCGGCCCTGGAAGCGCTGAGGGATCGTTTGCCGGTCGGTGCACAGGAAGTGCGCAGCGGGCTGGTGATGGTGGATCTGCCGGGCCGTTTCCAGGTGATGCCGGGTCGCCCCACGGTGGTGCTGGATGTCGCGCATAACCCGCACGCCGCAGCCACGCTGAGCCAGAATCTGGACAATATGGGTTTCCATGCCTATACGTATGCGGTGTTCGGTTCCATGCTGGACAAGGATATTGACGGCGTCATCGCCCAGCTGAAAGACAAGATAGACCACTGGTGTGTTACCGATCTGCCATTGCCGCGCGCGGCGACGGCGGAGCAGCTGAAGGACAAATTGCTGGAGGCCGGCGTGCTGCGCGATGCCGATCACAGCATCCAGACCTTTAAATCTCCGGAGCTTGCCTATACATACGCTACAAGTCAGGCTGCTGAAAATGATAGAATAGTGGTCTTCGGATCATTTCTTACGGTTGCAGGGGTCATGCGAGCCCGAAAACCTCAAATCCACTGAAAGGGCTTCCATGCTGTTGAATCACGGAACTCTCGCTAACCAATCAGATATTTGCACATGAGTTTGTTCTCGATGTTCAAAAACAAGCAGGAAACATCTCCCGACGTTGACAGTGGCGAATTCCGTTCACGCGCAGAAACCGATACCAAGGCGCCACGTAGCCGCAGCAAGCGTGCTGAAGGCGCCAAAAAAAATCAGGCTGAAGATCCGCTATTGCCGGAAAAGAAACGTGCGCGCCGCCGTCTGATCGGTGCGGTAGCCCTTGTGCTGGCAGCGGTCATTGGATTGCCGATGGTGCTGGACTCGGAACCCAAGCCGCTGGCGGACGACATCAGCATCCAGATCCCGTCCAAGGACAAACCCTTGAGCGGCGCTGCTGCTGCCAAGGAAAACAGCGATGCGCTGGCAGCGGCCAGCGCAGAGCAGCAGGCGCCCCGCACCGGCGGCAAGGCGGCTGTGGCTTCAGCTAACGGAAATTCGGGTTCGAATAAGTCTTCCCGGACTGTGCAACCACTGGAGCCGCAAGAAGAAATTATCGACCCGGCGACATTAGGCGGCAGCAAGGGAAAAACCACTGCACCTGCTCCTGCAGTAAAAGCGCCTACCGAAAAAACGGTGGCGCACGCCGATAAGGACGTGAAACCCGCTGCTACACCAAAAACGTCCGAAAAGAGCACAACGGTGGCAAGTGAACCGAAGCCCGTTTCGGCCAAGCCAGCAGCCAAACCGGATTCCGGCGATGATGCGGCACGGGCGATGGCGATACTGGAGGGTAAAAGCCCTGGCAAGTCTGCCGATGCAGCGAAGAGCGATAAGCCTTCACATTTCATCGTGCAGGTAGCTGCGCTGGCGTCGCAGGACAAGGTGGATGATTTGCAGGGCAAACTCAAATCGTCGGGCATCAAATCGTATACGCAAAAAGTGGCAACATCGTCCGGCGACAAGATACGCGTGATTGTTGGCCCTTTCGATTCCAAAGAAGATGCGGACAAGATGCATGCCAAGCTGGCCAAGCTGGGCCTGAACGGCACGGTGCGGAATTGATGCAACCAGCTGTGGGCTGCATGGTTGTGAGTGAGCAGGCGCTGTGACGCTGTTTGACTACATCGTGCTGTTCATCCTGGTCTGTTCGGTAGTGATCAGCACCATGCGCGGCCTGGTGAAGGAAATATTGTCGCTGGCCGGCTGGGTGGTTGCTTTTGTTGTTGCCAATGCCTTCAGCTCAACGCTGGCGGCTTGGATGCCGGATGTATTGCCGGGCCAGATGGCGCGGTTGATAGTTGCTTTTATCGCCTTGTTTATCGGCGTGCGATTGCTAATGTCCTTATTGGCGATGGCGGTTGATGCGATGATCAAGGCAGCCGGGCTAAGCCTGGCAGACCGTGGACTGGGCGGCTTGTTCGGCCTGGCGCGAGGGTGTGTAATTGTGATGGCGGCAGTGCTGTTGTGCGGCATGACCTCCATCCCAAGGCAGGATTTCTGGAAGCGTGCGCTGCTGAGTCCGATTGCAGAGACGGCAGCGCAGACCATCATGCCATTTTTGCCGGAGTCGATTTCCCGGCATGTAGAGTTTTAGGAAGCAGCCTGCTCAATAGTAATAACAAAAGCAACAAGAGCAACAAGAGCAACAGCGGCAGGCGTTCCAGCAAGTTTTATTTGTTTTTTAGGAGTCCACCATGTGTGGCATCGTAGGCGTAGTCTCAAATAGTCCCGTCAACCAGCTTTTGTATGATGCCTTGTTGTTGTTGCAGCACCGCGGCCAGGATGCCGCAGGTATAGCGACTGGACATGGCAACAAGTTTGCAATGCATAAGGCAAATGGTCTGGTGCGCGACGTTTTCCGTACCCGCAATATGCGCTCGCTGCCAGGCAACATCGGCATAGGCCAGGTGCGCTATCCCACAGCAGGCTCGACCAGTGAAGAAGAGGCGCAGCCTTTTTACGTCAATGCACCTTTCGGCATTGTGCTGG